>DASUIK010000375.1:0-4550 GCA_036279795.1 Burkholderiaceae bacterium
GTGGCGGCGATTTCCAGCGTGGAGCGTTGTACGCGCGCGGGGTCGCCGCTGGTTTTGATGAGCGCGTGGTAGTCGGCAAGGAAGTAGAAGTTCTCGGTGTTGGCCAGGCGGCTGGCGCGCACGGTGGGGCGCACGGCGCCCACGTAGTTGCCCAGGTGCGGCGTGCCGCTGGTGGTGATGCCGGTGAGAACGCGCGTGGTGGTCATGGGAGAAGCAACAAAAACAGGTTCAGAACAGGAGGGCGCGCACGGGGGTGAGCAGCAGGTCGATGAGGCTGCCGGTGAGGGCCATCAGGGGGCGCAGCCACAGGCTGCCCACCACACCGCTGATGACCAGGGCCATGACGATGAAGAAACCCCAGGGTTCGATGCGCGAAAACAGGATGGCCTGCCGCATGGGCAACAGTCCCACGAGAATGCGCCCGCCGTCCAGGGGTGGCAGCGGAAACAGGTTGAACGCGAACATCACCAGGTTGACCAGCACGCCGGCACGGCACATGGCCAGGAAGAAGCGCTCCTCCACCCCAGCCGCCACCATCAGGTAGCCCACCAGGGTCCAGCCCACGGCCATGGCCAGGTTGGCACCTGGGCCGGCCAAAGCCACCCAGATCATGTCGCGTTTGGGGTGGCGCAGGTTGCCAAAACGCACCGGCACGGGCTTGGCGTATCCGAAGAGAAAAGCGCCTGCCGTGGCGAAGTACAGCAGCAGCGGCATGGCGATGGTGCCCAGGGGGTCGATGTGGCGCACCGGGTTGAGCGAGATGCGCCCCATCATGGCGGCTGTGTTGTCGCCGAAGTGGCGCGCCGCGTAGCCGTGTGCTGCCTCGTGCAGGGTGATGGCAAACAGGACGGGGATGGCGTAGATGGCCACCGTCTGGACGATCTGGGCAAAGTTCATGCGCTTATTGTCCCAGGCCCAGGGCGTCCAGCGGGCCTTGGCCCACACGGATGACTTCCGGGTCACCGCCTGTGCCCATGGGTGTGAGGTCGATCACGGTGGTGGGGGCCAGCGCGCAAGCGCCCGCATCGATGACGGCGGCCAGATCATGTTGAAAGCGCTCGCGGATCGCTTCGGCGTCGTTCATGGGTTCGGTCTCGCCGGGTGGGATCAGCGTGGTGGCCAGCAGAGCGGTGCCGTGTTGCTCCAGCAAATCCAGCAGCACGCGGTGACCGGGCACCCGCAGGCCAATGGTTTTGCGCGAGGGGTGGCTCAGGCGGCGGGGGATGTCTTTGCCGGCATCCAGGATGAAGGTGTAAGGCCCGGGCGTGCCCAGCTTGAGCAGGCGGTACTGTTTGTTGTCCACCTTGGCGTAGTTGGACAGCTCGCTCAGGTCGCGGCACAACACGGTGAGGTGGTGCTTGTCGTCCACATGGCGGATGCGGCGCAGGCGGTCGGCCGCGGCTTTGTCGTCGAGGTGGCACACCAGCGCATAGCTCGAATCGGTGGGCACGGCCAGGATGCCGCCCTTGGCCAGCAGCTGCACCGCTTGTTTGAGCAGGCGCGGCTGTGGGTTCTCAGGATGGACTTCAAACAGCTGGGACATCTTGGTTTGGCCGGTGGTTCAGCCTGCGCAGGGCCTGGGTGCTGGGCGCGTTGCCAGCCAGGCGGCCGTGGCGCCACAGGCCATGATGAGGGCAATGCCGCCCAACTCGACGTGGCCGGGAATGTGGTCGAACACCCACCACCCGGCCAGCATGGCGAAGGCGATCTGGGCGTACAGAAACGGTGTCAGCGTGGCGGCGGGCGCGCGGGCGAAGGCCAGGATGAGCAGGTAGTGGCCCACGGTGCCCATGAGGCCGAGCAGGAACAGCAGACCCAGGGTTTCACGATCGGGGATGGTCTGCCAGATCAGGGGCAGGGCCAGGCTCATGGCCAGCGCACCCACCCAGCCGGTGTAGAGGTGCATGGTCATGGCGTCTTCGGTGCGGGCCATGCGGCTGGTGAGGATCTGGAAGGCGGCGTAGGCCACCACCATCACCAGTGGCAACAGGGCGACCCAACCCAGGCTGGTGTCGGTGCCTTCCCAGGGCTGAACGATGAGCAGTGCGCCGGCAAACCCTCCGGCCACCAACAGCCAGCGCAGCGGGCTGACCCGCTCCTTCAAAAAGACCGCTGCCAGCAGCGTCACCATCAACGGGGTGAGCATGAGGATGGCGGTGAATTCGCCCACCGGCATCAGGCTCACGCCGTAGTAGCCCAGCACGCTGACCACCAGCAACAGCAGGCCGCGCACGATTTGCAGGGGCAAGTGCCGGGTGTGCAGCAGTTGCCGCCCGCGCAGGGGCAGCAGCACCGCGCTCATCACCACCGCCTGGAACATGTAGCGGAACCACACCGCGATCAACACCGAAATCACGGCGCTGATGTGTTTGACGCTGCTGTCGAGCACGACAAAACAGGCCAGCGCGGTGAGCAGCAGGGCAATGCCCTGCAAAGGACGCGATGAGGCGGGCAGGGCGCTCATTGGATGCGCTCGGCCAGCAATTCCCACACCGGGGTGAGGCGACCTTCCAGGTAGGGCAGCTTGCCCAGGTCGCAGTGGCTCTCATCCGGGCTGTGGAAATCGCTGCCGCGCGAAGCCGCCAGGCCAAATTCGATGGCCATGTCGGCGTATTTCACGTACTCGGCGGCCGTGTGGCTGCCGGTCACCACCTCCACACCGCGCCCACCGTGGGCCTTGAATTCGGTGAACAGCGCGTACTCGCGGGTGGGGTTGTGGTCGTAGCGGGCCGGGTGGGCGATCACGGCCAGGCCACCGGCTTCGGTGATCCAGCGCACCGCATCGCCCAGTTGCGCCCAGCGGTGCGGTACAAAACCTGGTTTGCCTTCGGTGAGGAATTTGCGGAACACCTCGTTGGTGTCGCGGCACACGCCACTTTCCACCAAATGGCGCGCAAAGTGGGTGCGCGAAATCAGATCGGGGTTGCCCACGTACTGCAGCGCACCCTCAAACGCGCCGTGGATGCCCACCTTGGCCAGGCCGTCGGCCATTTCGCGGGCGCGTTCCTCGCGGCCACCGCGGGTGCGCTTGAGGCCCTGCACCAGCGCCGGGTGGTCGGGGTCGAAGCCCAGGCCCACGATGTGCACCGTGATGTCGGCAAAGGTGACGGAGATTTCGGTGCCCGTCAGGTACTTCATGCCCACCGCCTTGGCCGCGGCCGCCGCCCGGTGTTGGCCCCCGACCTCGTCGTGGTCGGTCAGAGCCCACAACTCCACGCCGTTGGCGCGGGCGCGCTCGGCCAGTGCCTCGGGCGTGAGGGTGCCGTCGGAGACGACGGAGTGGCAGTGCAGGTCGGCGTTGAGTATGGCGTTCACGCCCCGATTTTACGGAGGCGCGCAGCGCCACGCTGGCGCGGGCTCTTGTCCGGGCCTGCCCAAGGCGCTCGCTACACTTGGCCAGTGTCACTTTTCAAAGCCGCCTCTCTCATTTCGCTGCTCACGCTGGCGTCCCGCATCACCGGCCTGATGCGCGAGTTGCTCATGGCCTCGGCCTTCGGTGCCAGCGCAATGACCGACGCCTTCAACGTCGCCTTCCGCATCCCCAACCTGCTGCGCCGACTGTTTGCTGAAGGGGCGTTCAGCCAGGCGTTTGTGCCGGTGCTGGCCGCCGCCAAGGAAAAAGATGGCGAGGCTGCCACCAAGGCCATGATCGACCAGATCGCCACCGTGCTGGCCTGGGCGCTCACCGCCACCTGTGTGTTGGGCGTGGCGGCCGCGCCCATCCTGGTGTGGGCCATGGCCGCCGGCCTGCAGCAAGACCCAGCCGGTTTCGAGGCCGCCGTCTTCATGACACGCTGGATGTTCCCTTACATCGCCTTCATGTCGATGGTGGCGTTGGCGGCGGGCATCCTCAACACCTGGAAGCGTTTTGCCGTGCCGGCGGCCACCCCGGTGTTGCTTAACGTGGCCATGATCGCCGCCGCCTGGTGGGGGGCGCCCTGGTTTGCCCGTATGGGCTTGAACCCCATCTACGCCATGGCCGGCGGCGTGCTGCTGGGCGGCGCGCTGCAACTGGGCATTCAGATTCCGGTGCTACGCTCGCTGGGCTTGCTGCCGCGCATCCGCTGGCGTTGGTCGGCCTTGCGCGAGGCCTGGAGCCACCCGGGCACACGCCGTGTCACCACCCTCATGTTGCCTGCCTTGCTGGGCGTGAGCGTGGCCCAGGTGTCGCTGCTCATCAACACCCAGATCGCGTCGCACCTGCGCACGGGCAGCGTGAGCTGGCTCAGCTACGCCGACCGCCTGATGGAGTTCCCCACCGCTCTGCTGGGCGTGGCACTGGGTGTGGTGCTGTTGCCGCAGTTGGCGGCGGCCAAGGCCCAGAACGACACCGACCGCTACAGCGGCTTGCTGGACTGGGGCATGCGGCTGGTCATCCTGCTGGCGGTGCCGTCGGCGGTGGCGCTGCTCACCTTTGCGCAACCCCTGGTGGCGGTGCTCTACCACTACGGCGCCTTCACCGATGCCGACGTGCGCCAGACCGCGCTGGCCCTGATGGGCTATGGCCTGGGGCTGCTGGGCTTGATCGCCATCAAGGTGCTCGCGCCCGG
>DASUIK010000376.1:0-2080 GCA_036279795.1 Burkholderiaceae bacterium
TCGATTCGGTGCTGCGATTTTTCCCTGAGGAGGTGCGGTGATGAGCGCCAACGATCTGCCCAAAACCGATTTCACGCTCAACGGCCAAGCCGTTCAGGGCCTGCCCGGCGAATCCATCTGGCAGGTGGCCCAGCGTGTGGGGGTGGACATCCCGCACCTGTGCCACAAGCCGGGCCTGCCCAGCGCGGGCAACTGCCGCGCCTGTGTGGTGGAGGTGGAGGGCGAGCGGGTGCTGGCGGCCTCGTGCTGCCGATCGCCGCAGGCCGGCATGGTGGTGCGTTCCGACAGCGCGCGCGCCCAGCGCTCACAGAAGACGGTGCTGGAACTGCTGCTGGCCGATGCGGGTGACAACACCACCGCGCTCAAACAGAACAGCGAGCTGGCGCACTGGGGCAAGGTCGTCGGTGCCAATCCGCAGCGCTACCAGCGCCGCGCTGCGGCTGCCGCCGACCACAGCCACCCGGCCATGCATGTCAACCTCGACGCTTGCATCCAGTGCACCCGCTGCATACGCGCCTGCCGCGACATCCAGGGCAACGACGTGCTGGGCCTCGCGTTCCGGGGCGGCCACGCGCAAATCATCTTCGACCAGGCCGACCCCATGGGCCACAGCACCTGCGTGGCTTGTGGCGAGTGTGTGCAGGCTTGCCCCACTGGAGCCATCGCACCGGCCAACGGCAGCTACGCCCGCGTGGCCGACAAAACGGTCGATTCGGTCTGCCCCTACTGCGGGGTGGGCTGTCAACTCACCTACCATGTCAAGGACGGCAAGATAGACCACGTGGAAGGCAAACAAGGCCCGTCCAACGAAGGCCGGCTGTGCGTGAAAGGCCGCTTCGGCTTCGACTACGCCCACAGCCCCGACCGCCTCACGCGCCCGCTGATCCGCCGCGCCGATGCGCCCAAGGACGCGGCCAACGTGATGCGCCGCGACTGGCGCGAACTCTTCCGCGAAGCCACCTGGGACGAGGCACTCGACGCCGCGGCCGCCGGCTTCCAAAAGGCACTGGCCAGCACGCCGGCACGTGGCCGCGCCAGCCCGGTGTCGGGCTTTGGTTCGGCCAAGGGCACGAACGAAGAGGCCTACCTGTTCCAGAAGCTCATCCGCACCGCCTTCGCCACCCACAACGTCGACCACTGCACCCGCTTGTGCCACGCCTCCAGCGTGGCCGCGCTGATGGAAGGTGTGGGCTCGGGTGTGGTGAGCAACCCGCTGCGCGACGTGGAGCACGCGGAGCTGATTTTCGTCATCGGCGCCAACCCGGCACAAAACCACCCGGTGGGCGCGAGCTGGATGAAAAACGCGGTCAAGCGCGGCGCCAAGCTGGTGTTGGCCGACCCGCGCCGCACCGAGCTGGCCCGCCATGCGTGGAAGTTCCTGGGCTTCACGCCGGGCAGCGACGTGGCCCTGCTCAACGGCATGTTGCACGTTATCGTCACCGAAGGCCTGACCGACGCCGCCTTTGTGCGCGATCGCACGCTGGACTTTGAACAGCTCAAGGCCCACGTGGCCGACTTCGCGCCCGAGGTGGTGGCACCCGTGTGTGGCATTGACGCCAACACCCTCCGCGAGGTGGCGCGCGCGTTTGCCACGTCCAAGGCCAGCATCATCCTGTGGGGCATGGGCGTGAGCCAGCACAGCCACGGCACCGACAACGCCCGCTGCCTGATCGCGCTGTCCATGGTCACCGGCCAGATTGGCCGCCCCGGCACCGGCCTGCACCCCTTGCGCGGGCAGAACAACGTGCAGGGCGCCAGCGACGCCGGGCTGATTCCCATGGTCTTCCCCGACTACCGGCCGGTGAGCGACGCGGCCGCGCGTGCTCACGCCGAAGAGGTGTGGCGCCTGCCGCCCGGCACGCTGGGCGCGCAGCCCGGCCTCACGGTGGTGGAAATCATCAACGCCGCTTACGACCGGCAGATCCGCGCCATGCTGATCCAGGGCGAGAACCCGGCCATGAGCGACCCCGACGCCGGCCACGCCCGCGAGGCCCTGGCGCGGCTGGACCACCTGGTGGTGCAAGACATCTTCCTCACCGAAACCGCCAGCCTGGCCGACGTGGTGCTGCCCGCCACCGCC
>DASUIK010000377.1:0-5103 GCA_036279795.1 Burkholderiaceae bacterium
CATCATCATTGGCGACGACGCGGTGATGGTCATCGACACCCAGGCCACGCCGGTGATGGCGCAAGACGTGATCCGCCGCATCCGCGAAGTCACCGACAAACCCATCAAGTACGTGGTCATGAGCCACTACCACGCGGTGCGCGTGCTGGGTGCCTCGGCCTACATGGCCGAAGGCGGGCAGCAAATCATCGCCAGCCGCGACACCTATGACCTGGTGGTCGAGCGCGGCCAGTTCGACAAGGACAGCGAGATCGGCCGTTTTCCGCGCCTTTTCCGGAACGTGGAGAGCGTGCCGCCCGGCCTGACCTGGCCCACGCTCACCTTCGAGGGCCGCATGAGCCTCTGGTTGGGGAAGCTCGAAGTGCAGCTGATCCAGCTCGGCCGGGGCCACACCAAGGGCGACACGGTGGTGTGGATTCCGTCCGAAAAAATCCTGTTCAGCGGCGATCTGGTCGAGTTCGACGCCACGCCCTACGCGGGCGACGCCTACTTCAAGGACTGGCCCCAAACGCTGGACAACATCGCCGCGCTCAAGCCCGAGAAGCTGGTGCCCGGCCGGGGTGCGGCGCTGCAGACGCCCGAGCAGGTGCAGGCCGGCCTGTCCGGCACGCGCGATTTCATCCGCGACCTTTACGCCTGCGTGCAGGCCGGCGTCGCAGCCGGCAAGGACTTGCGCCAGGTGTACGAGCAGACCTTTGCCGCCCTCCAACCCAAGTACGGCCACTGGGTCATCTTCAACCACTGCATGCCGTTTGACGTGACCCGCGCCTTTGACGAGGCCACCCAACCCGCCGACCCGCGCATCTGGACGGCCGAGCGCGACCGCCAGATGTGGCTGGCTCTTGAAGGCTGAGCCCTTTTCCCACCCACCCCCGGAGACAAACCATGCAACGCAAAACATTCATCCAATCGCTGCTGACCCTGGCCTTGGCCACCACCGCTTCCTTCGCATCCGCGCAAGACAAACCCATCGAATGGGTGGTGGGCTACGCGGCGGGTGGCGGCTCTGACGTGGTCGCCCGCATCCTGGCCGAGGCCATGTCCAAGCCGCTGGGCCGCACCATCATCGTGACCAACAAGCCGGGCGCCGGCACCAACATCGCGGCCGACTACACCGCCCGCTCCAAGGACTTCGGCAACATCGTCTTCACCGCCGATTTCGCCACCCTGGCCGCCAACCCCACGCTGTTCAACAAGCTCACCTACAACGCCGAAAAAGACTTCCAGCCCGTGGGCCTGTTGGTGCGTTTTCCGATGTTCCTGGTGGTGTCCAACACCGTGCCGGTGAACAACCTCAAGGAATTCCTGGCCTGGGCCAAGGCGCAAAAAGACCCCGTCAGCTGGGGCTCGGCCGGCCTGGGCAGCCCGCACCACCTGGTGGGCGAGCTCTTCCGCGAACAAAGTGGCCTGAACCTCATCCACGTGCCGTACAAGGGTGCGGCGCCGGGCGTGCAGGACGTGATCGGTGGCCAGATTCCCGCCATGTGGCTGGACAGCGCCACCGCCTACCCCTTCTTGAGCGGCAAGAAGTTCAAGGCCATCGCCGTGGCCAGCCCCACGCGCCTGTCCACGTTGCCTGATGTGCCCACGGTGAGCGAACAAGGCATCAAGGGCTTCGAGGGTTATGCCTGGCAAGGCCTGGTGGTGCCCACCGGCACCTCCCACGAGGCCACGGCCAAGTTCGCCCACGCGCTGCAGCAGGCCTTGGGTCAGACGGTGGTCAAGGCCCGGCTGCAGGCCATGGGCCTGGAAACGCTGCCCGGCACGCCCGAACACATGGCCAGCTTCGCCCGCGCCGAGCGCGACAAGTGGGGCGCCGTCATCACCAAGATCGGCGTCAAGCTGGATTGAACGGGAGCTTTCACATGCAGCAGACCTACACCTACCCCGAGTACGCCTACGAACCCAGCGAGGAGCAGCGCACCGGTGTGCTCAAACGCCACCCGGTGGTCATCATCGGCGCCGGCCCCATGGGCCTGACCCAGGCGCTGGACCTGGCGCAACGTGGTGTGCCCGCAGTGCTCTTGGACGACAACAACACCGTCAGCGTGGGCTCACGGGCCGTGTGTTACGCCAAGCGCTCGCTCGAGGTCTGGGACCGCCTGGGCGTGGGCGAAGACTTTGCGGCCGCCGGTGTGCAGTGGCAGGTGGGCAAGGTCTTTTTCCGCGACGAACTGGCCTACCGCTTCGACCTGCTGCCCGAGACGCAGCACAAGATGCCGGCCATGATCAATTACCAGCAGTACCACCTGGAGGAGCGCCTGGTGCGCGCCTGCATGGACGCGCCGCTGGTGGACCTGCGCTGGAAACACAAGCTGCTGGCCGTCGAACAACATGCCGACCACGCCACCCTCACGGTGGAGACGCCTGACGGCATTTTCAAGCTGGAGGCGCAGTGGGTCATTGCCGCCGACGGTGCCAACAGCGACACGCGCCGCATGATCGGTGCCGACTTCAGTGGTCAGTTTTTCCAGGACCGTTTCCTCATCGCCGACGTGGTGATGAAGGCCGACTTTCCCACGGAAAGGTGGTTCTGGTTCGACCCGCCCTTCCACAGAAACCAGAGCGTGTTGCTGCACAAGCAGTGCGACAACGTCTGGCGCATCGATTTCCAGCTCGGCTGGGACGCCGATCCGGTGGAGGAGAAAAAGCCCGAGAAGGTCATCCCACGCATCCAGGCCATGCTGGGCCCCGATGTGGACTTCGAGCTGGAGTGGGTGTCGGTCTACCAGTTCGCCTGCCGCCGCATCGACCAGTTCCGCCACGGCCGCGTGATCTTTGTCGGCGACGCGGCACATCAGGTCTCGCCCTTCGGTGCACGCGGTGCCAACACCGGCGTGCAGGACTGCGACAACCTGGGCTGGAAGTTGCAGGCCGTGCTGGTCGGCAACGCCCCGCTGGCCTTGCTCGACACCTACCACGAGGAACGCGCCTTTGCGGCCGACGACAACATCGGCCACTCCACCCGCGCCACCGACTTCATCACCCCCAAGAGCCGCAGCTCGCTGCGCCTGCGCAACGCCGTGTTGGAGCTGGCCCGCACCGAGCCCTTTGCCCGCCCGCTGGTCAACAGCGGCCGCTTGTCCACCCCCACACCGTATGTGACGTCGTCGCTTAACACGCCGGACAGCGAACCGTTCGCCGGCCACATGCGCCCCGGCACCAACTGCGCCGACGCGCCCGTCGAACGCAACGGCCAGGCCGCCTGGCTGCTCAACCAGGTGGGTCAGGGTTTTGTGTTGCTGAGCTTTGGTCCGGCGGCGCCGGTGAGCGTGGGCGGCGTGACTGTACAGGTGCTGGAGGTGGGCAAAGACATCATCGACCGCGCCGGTGTGCTGACCGAGCGTTACGACGCCCGACCCGGCACCGTGTACCTGATCCGGCCTGACCAATATGTGGCAGCCCGCTGGCGCACCTTCGATGCCTCCCAGGTCCAGGCCGCGCTGGCGCGTGCCCTGGCATTGCAATGAACACCGAAAAGACCATGGCACTCAACCGACAACCCAATATTCCCGACCCCGACGTGTTCTACGCCGAGCTCATCAACGCCCAGCGCGAACTGAGCGACGAGCAGGCCGACCGGGTGCTGGCCAAGCTGGTGCTCATCCTGGCCAACCACGTGGGCGACCGCGCGGTGCTGAGCGAGGCCATTGCGCTGGCGCGCGAGAACACGCTGGCCTCGGCCGCCTGACGTCAGGCCAAGGCCCATTGGGCCAACACCCCGGCCACCGCCGGCACGATGCTGACCGCGTTGCTGGGGTGGGCGATGCAGTCGGTGCTCCACACCCGCCGCGCGCCCGCTGCCTTCACCCGGTCGATGGCATCGCCCGCGAACAGCGCGTGGGTGACGGCCACGTCCACACTGGCGGCGCCGGCCGCGCACAGCAGGCGGGTGGCCTCCACCAGCGTCTGGCCTGAGCTGGCGACGTCGTCAAGCAGCACCACGGCGCGCCCGGCCACGGGCAGGGCGGGCAGCGCGATGGTGACGTGGCGGTCGCCGTGGCGTTGTTTCACACAGGCGGCGTGGTCCCAGCCACGGGCTTGGGCGGCGCTGGCCACCCACTGCAGGGATTCTTCGTCGGGCCCCAGCAGCAGGGGCGCGCTGTGGTGCTGGGCGATCAGGTCGGCCAGCAGCGGCGCGCCGCTGAGCACCACGGCACGCTTCGCATCGCGCAGGGGCACGGCCTCTTGCAGGGTGGCCACGCGGTGCAGGTGCGGGTCCACGGTCAACACGGCGTCAAACAAATCGGCCAGAAAGCCGCCCACCACGCGCTGGCTCACCACCTCGCCGGGGTGGAAGGCGATGTCCTGGCGCATGTAGGCAAGGTAGGGCGTGACCAGGCCCAGCCACTGGGCGCCCAGGGCCCGAGCGCCGCGCGCGATCAGCAGCAGTTCCACCAGTTTTTCGTTCGGTTGGTGCAGGCCGCGCCAGACCACCACACGGGATGGCAGTGTGGGTGGCAAACGCAGGCGCAGCTCACCGTCCGGGAAGCGGTGGCGCTCGACCACTTGCAGCGCCCAACCCGCCGCCGCAGCCGCGCGGCCGGCGATATCGGCTTCGTCGTCCAGGCAGAGCAGGCAGGGTGGGGTGTGCATGCTCAGAACTCCACAAACACGTGGGGCAATTGGTCGGCCGTGCCCAGCGTGTAGGCATTGTTGCGCTGGGTGGCCTGGCGGGCGAACTCGAGGTCTGCGGGAAAGTCGGCGTACACCCGGTACAGCGGTTCGCCGCTGGTCACGCTGTCACCCAACTTGTGGAACAGGTCCACCCCGGCGCTGGCCACCTTGGGCGCGCCGGCCAGGCGCGCGATGCGGGCGATCTGCTGGTTGTCGATGCCGGTGACCAGGCCGCTGGCGGGGGCCAGCACCTCAAAACTCAGGCGCCCCAACGGTGGGTGTTGGTGGTCAAAGTGGTGTGAACCCTGGGCCTGGATCATCGCGTTCATCTGTGCCAGTGCGCGGCCCGAGTCGAGGATGTCGCGCGCGATGGCAAAACCGTCGCCGCCACGCACATCGGGGTTGTTCTCGATCAGGCGACCTGCCAGCCGAAGTGACTTCTGCCGCAGGTCGTTCGGGGCCAGCGGGTCGTTTTCCAGCACGCGC
>DASUIK010000378.1:0-4513 GCA_036279795.1 Burkholderiaceae bacterium
CACCAGTTTTTGCAGCTTGATGTCCAGCGACAGGATGACCGTTTGGCCCGGGCGTGCGGGGGTGTTGGCCAGCGAGCGCACGGCCCGTCCCCCGGCCGAGGTTTCGACGCGTTCGAAGCCGGTCTGGCCATGCAGTTGCCGCTCGTAGCTCTGCTCGATGCCGAGCTTGCCGATGTACTCGGTGCCTCGGTAGTTGGCCACGTCTTCTTCAGGCCAATCTTCCATGGCCTCCTTTTCGCGCTGGTTGATGCGCCCGATGTAGCCCACCACGTGGCTGGCCAGATCGCCCAAAGGGTATTGCCGGAACAGCCGGGCCTGCACCTCGACACCAGGGAATCGGTAGCGCTGTGCCGAGAAACGCGCCACTTCCTCGTCGGTCAGGCGGGTGCGGATGGGTAGGGAGTCGAACCGCTTGGATTCTTCGCGCAGCCGCTGAAAGCGCTTGCGGTCGCGCGGCTGGATCTCGATCACCTTGGCCAGTTCGTCCAGGGTGGTGTCCAGGTCGGGCACGCGCGAGGGTGTGATCTCCAGCGTGTAGGCCGAGTAGTTGGTGGCAAGCACCACCCCATTGCGGTCCAGGATCTGCCCTCGGTGGGGCACCACTGGCAGCACAGCGGTTCGGTTGGTTTCCGCTTGGGCCTGCAGTTCGTCGTGGCGCAGCACCTGCAACACCACCAGACGCGACACCAGCAGGCCAAACGCCACCAGCACAAACAAGCCCGCCACCAGCACCCGCGTGCGAAAACGCGAGAGCTCGGCCTCGACGTTGCGCAGTTCGGTCATGGTCGAAGATCCGTGGCGAGTGTGATTCGCCGCCGGGCCGCCCCAAGGTGAATCAGCCCCCTCGGGGGGCAGCGACCCGCGCAGCGGCGGAGTGTGGGGGACGTGTATCGCCGCCGGGTCGCCCTCAGGCGGATCAGCCCCCTCGGGGGGCAGCGATCCGCGCAGCGGTGGAGCATGGGGGCGCGGTGGGTCATAAGGGGCGGTTGTCGTCGGGGTCGTGGGCGCGGCGCTGCGGCGCCAGCAGCACGGCCGTGGCCACCGGCCACAGCGCGGTTTCCAGCAACGGGCCCATCAACACCCACATGCCGGGAAAGCCGTGGCCCGCGATCAGCCTCACCAGCACCTCCAGCACCTGGGCCGCCACAAACAGCGGCAGCACCTGCAGCATCTGTGCGCCCACGGTGAACCACAGTAGGCGGCGGTGCATGGAAATCGCCAGAAAACTCATGGCGGTGTAGGCCAGCGCATGCTGGCCCAGCAAGGCGCCCAGGTGCACGTCCATGGCCAGGCCGAAGGCGAAGGCCACGCCGACGCCAATGCGCAAGGGCTGGTGCACGTTCCAGAACACCAGCGCCAGGGCGAGCAGGTCGGGCACCCAGGCGGCGCGCCCAGCGGGTCCCATGTTGAGCATCATGTTGAGGCTCAACGTGGCGAGCAGGCTGCCCCATATGAACAGCGGGCTGGCCGGCAGCAGCAGCGGTTGGCCGGGACGCATGATCATCGTTTGGCTCCCGTTGCGGGTTTTGCCGGCGCCGGGGCGGGGCGTTCGGTGGGGGGCGGCAGCTGCAGCACCAGCACGTGGAGTGCCGCCAGCGGGCGGGCCACGGGTTCGGCTTCGATGCGCGCGAACGCGGCGCTGTTCTCGCGCTCCACCCGGGTCACACGGCCCACCGGCAGGCCCGACGGGTAGACGCCGTCCACCCCGCTGGTGCTCAGCAAATCGCCGACTTCGATGTCGGCATGGGTGGCAATGAAACGCAGCTCCAGTCCTGCGGATTCGGCGCTGGGGGCGCCATAGGCCAGGCTGCGGGCGCCGGTGCGGGTGTTGAGCACCGAAATGGCTTGTGAGCGGTCGGTCAGCAGCGTCACCTCGGCGGTCAGAGGGTAGGCGCGTGTCACTTGGCCGAGTACCCCATGGCCGTCCAACACCGGCGCGCCGGCCTGAACGCCCTGGGTGGTGCCCCGGTCGATCACGATTTTGCGGGTGTAGGGGTCGCCGGCGTCGTACAGGACCTGCGCGCCTTGCGAGGGCGTGGTGACGCGATGTTGTATGTCCAGCAGCTCGCGCAGGCGCTGGTTCTCCAGGGTCAGCAGTTCCACCTGCGCAGCTCGCATGGCTTGCCTCGCCAGGGCCTCGGTGGCTTCGGTCTGTTTGTTCTGCGCGGCTTGCAGGCCGGTGAAATAGTGGCTCACGAGCTCGGCCGCCCTGACCGGCTGCATCACCAGCCACTGCAGGGGGTAGATGACCGAGGCCACTCCGCTGCGCACCGGGTCGGCGAGCTTGAAACGGGCGTCCACCACCATCAGCGCAATGGCCACCGCGCTGAGCACGGTCAGCTTGGACAGGGCCGATGGGCCCTGCTTGAAGAACGGCGGTGGTGTGCGGTCCAGCGTGCCCAGGGGCATGACCACGGGCCCCGCTTATTCGCTGGTGAAGATGCTGCCGCCCAGGCGGTCCATGCGCTCCAGCGCCATGCCGCAGCCGCGCACCACGCAGGTCAGCGGGTCCTCGGCGACCAGCACCGGCAGGCCGGTTTCCTCGGCCAGCAGGCGGTCCAGGTCGCGCAGCATGGCGCCGCCGCCGGTCAGCATCATGCCGCGCTCGGCGATGTCGGCGCCCAGCTCGGGCGGGGTCTGCTCCAGCGCGGTCTTGACGGCGCTGACGATGTTGTTGAGCGGGTCGGTCAGCGCTTCGAGGATTTCGTTGCTGCTGATGGTGAAGCTGCGCGGCACACCTTCGGCGAGGTTGCGGCCCTTGACTTCCATTTCCTTGACCTCGGAGCCGGGGAAGGCAGAGCCGATGCTCTTCTTGATGGCTTCGGCGGTGGGCTCACCAATCAACATGCCGTAGTTGCGGCGGATGTAGGCGATGATGGCTTCGTCGAAACGGTCGCCGCCCACGCGCACGCTGCCCTTGTAGACCATGCCGCCGAGCGAGATGACACCCACCTCGGTGGTACCGCCACCAATGTCCACCACCATGGAGCCGGAGGCTTCTGACACTGGCAGGCCGGCGCCGATGGCCGCAGCCATGGGTTCTTCGATCAGGTAGACCTCGGACGCGCCCGCGCCCAGGGCGCTTTCGCGGATGGCGCGGCGCTCCACCTGGGTGGAGCCGCAGGGCACGCAGATGATGATGCGCGGGCTCGGCTTGAGCATGGAGCGCGGGTGCACCATCTTGATGAATTGCTTGAGCATCTGCTCGGTGACGGTGAAGTCGGCGATCACGCCGTCCTTCATGGGGCGGATGGCCTCGATGTTGCCGGGCACTTTGCCCAGCATGGCCTTGGCCTCGTGGCCCACGGCCTGGATGGACTTTTTGCCCTGGGGGCCACCTTCGTGGCGGATGGAGACGACCGAGGGCTCGTCCAGCACGATGCCCTTGTGACGCACATAGATCAGGGTGTTGGCCGTGCCGAGGTCAATGGCCAGGTCGGTCGAAAAGTGCCGACGAAAAACTTCGAACATGTTGGATAGTCCTGTCGGGGCGGGCCGGCGGCTCGCTGGGACCTCGCCCCGAAGATAGGGGTTGTGCGGCGGGTGTGCGTAAAGGGTTCTGTGGGGCAAAACGGGCCTAGTGTGCCGTTGTGTGCCGATTTGACGGACATCTTGGCGGGTTCTGCCGACAAACGCTGGATAATAACGCATCGCCTGTGAAGCGGGCCGCCATTTGGCGTCCATTTCACGCACTTTTACATCCGGTTTTCCGACCGGCTCTGCCCCATGTCCCTGAACCTCAACGACATTTCGCGCATCGCGAACCTGGCGCGGCTCTCGCTGTCGCCCGAGCAAAGTAAGCGCATGCTGACCCAGCTCAACGGCTTCTTTGACATCGTCGAACAGATGAACGCGGTCGACACCACCGGTGTGGCGCCGCTTGCCCACCCCACGGCCGTGATCGACCACGTGGCCCTGCGCCTGCGCGACGACGTGGCCAGCGAGCCCAACCAGCGCGAAGCCAACCAGAAGAGCGCCCCCGCCGTCGAGCGCGGTCTGTTCCTCGTGCCCAAGGTGATCGAATGAGCGACCTGCACACCCTCGGCGTGGCCGAACTGGCCGCCGCGATTGCCAGCAAACAAACCTCGTCGGTTGAAGCTGCCCAGCACCTGCTGGCCCGTGCCAAGCAGCACGCCAGCCTGGGCGCCTACCTGGCCTTCAACGAAGACGCTACCCTGGCCCAGGCCCGAGCGGCCGATGCCCGCATCGCTGCCGGCGAACGCACGCCGCTGCTGGGTGTGCCGCTGGCGCACAAGGACATCTTCGTCACCCGCGATTTCCCCACCACCGCCGGCAGCAAGATGCTCGAGGCCTACCAGAGCCCGTTCGACGCCACCGTGGTGCGCCAGTTGGCGGAAGCCGGCGCGGTGACCCTGGGCAAGCTCAACTGCGACGAGTTCGCCATGGGCTCGGGCAATGACAACTCGGCCTACGGCCCGGCCCACAACCCATGGGATGTGTCGCGCATTCCCGGCGGCTCCTCGGGTGGTTCGGCCGCCGTGGTGGCCGCGCG
>DASUIK010000379.1:0-4036 GCA_036279795.1 Burkholderiaceae bacterium
GGCGTGGAGAACGTGGCGGCGGCCAACCGCACCCGCTGCAGCAAACGCGCCAGTTGGGCACCAGCCGCCACATCGCCGGCGGAGGCGCCGTTCTGGATCAACAGGCCCAGCAAAGCGTCGGCCGCGTCGGCCTGCGCCCCACTGCGCTGGGCCACCTCCGTCAATTGCGCCGGCAACCGCAGCAAGGAGGCTTGCTGAGCCAGCACCACCCCCACCGTGGTGTGCACGCGTTGCGCCGGCTCAGCGAGCCCGGGCTCCAAAACCTGGAGGACCTGCAGGTCGCGTGACAGCGCCTGATCGGCGGCCTGCAAAGCGGCAAAGGCATCGCGCTCGCCCGCCACCGCCGAAGCGGCTTGCTGCACCAGCCGCTGTGTGCCCAGCAGCGCCGACGGCACCGCCGACGCCCCAACGGTGGCGCCCGACGACGCCGCGTGCCACTGGTAGGCCAGCAGCAGACCCGTGAGCGCCAACATGGCGGTGAGCCCGCCCACCAGCAGGCGCTGGTGGCTGTCCGCACTGCGGCGGCCCAACACCGGCAGCGCCACGCTGTCGTCAATGACCTCCTCCAGCCCGGCAGGCCGTGTGGCTGCACCCGCCCCCAGGGCACCCTGTCCGGGCACGGAGAGGATGGAGTCGGAGCCGAAGGTGGATGAACTCAGGCCGGAGGCTGGGTCCATGATTTCCGATGCGTTGGCCGCGTTCAACGGGATGTCGTCCAGCGGGTCCCGGCGGCCAAACAGGCCTCGCAATGTGCTCATCAACGCCATGGTGCTCAAGAGCCCCCGGTGACGGCCGGGCGCTGGTGGATGTCAAGAAAATCGGGCTGCTCGCACAAGGCCAGCAGGTCGAGGTCGTACCAGACATTGTCCTGGTCGTCGGCCAGCACCTGGCGCACCACGGGTGACGGCGAGGGCTCGGGCGCGGGGCGGAAGGCGTCGGTGCCACGCAAGCCCAGCAAACCATCCACCGGCCACACCACGTTGACCCCCAGGTGCCCGCTCCAACCCACAAAATGGGCGGCCCCTTGTTGGTCGTCTGCCAACGCAGGCCAACCCAGCCAACCCAGCAGGTCCACCACCGTGTAGAGCTCCCCCCGCAGGGTGGTGACGCCGCGCACCCAGGTCTTGGCGTGGGGCAGCGCTTGCACAGGCGACGGCGCGGCGATTTCACCCGACTGCGCCAGCGGCACCAGAAAACGGTGCCCGCCACACATCACCCCGAGCCAGTGGGCAGCGGCGGCGGGGCGGCTCGCGGCACCGGTAGGGGTTGTGTCCAAGGCGGTCATGCGCGTGGGGCGGTCAGCGTCACAAGGTGGCGGCTGACTGGTCGACCGCTGCGATTTTGGCCAGCAGCAGGTCGGCGTTGACCGGTTTGGTGATGTAGTCGCGCGCGCCTTGGCGCAGACCCCAGACGCGGTCGGTCTCCTGGTTCTTGCTGGTGCACAGGAACACGGGCACCTTGCCGTACTGCGGATGACGGCTCAGGTGGCGTGTGAGCTGGAAACCGTTCTGCCCGGGCATGACCACATCCAACAGAATCAGGTCGGGCAAAGCCTCGCCCATCTGGCGGTAGGCCTCGTCGGCGCTCTCGGCGGTTCGCACGGAAAAACCGTGGCGCGCCAACAGGTCGCGCAGGTACATCAGCTCGGTTCGGGAATCGTCCACCACCAAAATGTCATGGACCGCCATCAATGGGCTCCTGTCTCTTGTGTGGCCAAGGCCGCGTGTGCGGCCACAGCCTGCAGCAACTGGTCTCGGGTGAAGGGTTTGGTGAGGTGCTCTTCGGCCCCCACCATGCGCCCGCGAGCCTTGTCGAACACGCCGTCGCGCGAGGACAGCATGACCACGGGAATGCGCGCAAACCGCCCGTTGCGTTTGATGATGGCGCAGGTCTGGTAGCCGTCCAGGCGCGGCATCAGGATGTCGCAGAAAACGAGGTCGGGCTGGAAGTCGTTGATCTTGGACAAGGCATCGAAGCCGTCCTCGGCCAGCACCACGCAGTGGCCGCCCTGCTTGAGAAACATCTCCGCGCTGCGCCGTATGGTCTGGCTGTCATCGACCACCAGCACCTTGAGTCCAGAAGAAGTGATGTCGGTCATGAACAACTGCTTCCGGTGTTGAACTCGCTCAGACGGCGTCGGGCGCGGGGTTAGGCATCAGATGGCCACCATTTCAAAGTCTTCTTTGCGGGCGCCGCATTCCGGGCAGGTCCAGTTCATCGGCACATCGGCCCACTTGGTGCCAGCGGCAATGCCATGGTCGGGCGCGCCTGCGGCCTCGTCGTAAATCCAGCCACAAATCAGGCACATCCAAGTCTGGGGTTCGGTCATGATGCAGGAAAAATCATTGTCTTAGAATGGTTTCATTGTAGCCAGCCCCCAGGCAGCGCCCGTGGGCACGGCCGGCATCGCCAGACCGTCCCATTCACCACGCCCAGCGTCTTCCGAATGCCATCCCCCCTTGATTCCAACGCCACCTCCAGCTCGGGCGAGTCCGTCTCGCTGCCCTGCGTGATGGCCTTCAACGCCAACGACCCCAGCGGTGCCGGTGGCCTGGGCGCCGACGTGGCCGCCATGTCCAGCGCTTCGGCCCATGTGTTGCCGGTGGTCACCGGCGCTTATGTGCGCGACAGCAGCGACATCCACGGCCACATCGCCTTCGATGAAGAGGCGGTGGACGACCAGGCCCGCTGTGCCCTGGAAGACATGGCCGTGCAAGCGATCAAGGTCGGGTTTGTGGGTTCGCCCGAAAACCTCAGCGCCATCGCCGAGATCGCCTCCGACTACCCCGACCTGCCGCTGGTGGCCTACATGCCCAGCCTGGCCTGGTGGAACGAGGTGGACATGGAGAACTACCTCGACGCCTTCGCCGAGCTGCTGCTGCCCCAGACCACGGTTCTGGTGGGCAACCACAGCACCCTGTGCCGCTGGCTGCTGCCCGACTGGGCCGACGACAAAGCCCCCGGCCCACGCGATGTGGCGCGCGCCGCCGCCGAACACGGGGTGCCCTACACCCTGGTGACCGGCATCAACGCGGCCGACCAGTACCTGGAAAGCCACCTGGCCACACCTGAAACGGTGCTGGCCACCGCACGCTACGAACGCTTTGAAGCCACCTTCACCGGCGCGGGCGACACCTTGTCGGCCGCACTCGCCGCCCTGATTGCCGTGGGCGCCGACCTGCAGACCGCCTGCGCCGAGGCCCTGACCTACCTCGACCAATGCCTGGACGCGGGCTTCCAGCCCGGCATGGGCCACGCCATGCCCGATCGCCTGTTCTGGGCCCACGACGGCGACGAGAGCGAGGAAGACGCCGAAGACAGCGGCGCCGCAACCGACGATTTTCCGGTTGGCGACACCAAACACTGAACCACCCTCCCCCACCATGGACCACAACCAACAGCTTTTCGAACGCGCCCAGAAAGTCATCCCCGGCGGCGTCAACTCGCCTGTGCGCGCCTTCCGCGCGGTGGGAGGCACGCCGCGCTTCGTGCAACGCGCGCAAGGCGCCTATTTTTGGGATGCCAACGGCAAAAAACACATCGACTACATCGGCTCCTGGGGGCCCATGATCCTGGGCCACGGCCACCCCGCCGTGCTCGAAGCGGTGCAGAAAGCCGCACTGGATGGCTTCAGCTTCGGCGCGCCCACGGAACGCGAAGTGGAGTTGGCCGAGGCCATCCTGGAGCTGGTGCCCAGCATCGACATGGTGCGGCTGGTCAGCTCGGGCACAGAAGCCGGTATGAGCACCATCCGCCTGGCGCGCGGCGCCACCGGCCGCAAGACCATCATCAAGTTCGAAGGCTGCTACCACGGCCACGCCGATGCACTGCTGGTCAAGGCCGGTTCGGGCCTGGCCACCTTCGGCAACCCCACCAGCGCCGGTGTGCCGCCCGAGGTGGTGCAGCACACCCTGGTGCTGGAGTACAACAACGTCGAGCAGCTCGAAGCCGCCTTCGCCCAACACGGCGCCGACATCGCCTGCCTGATGATCGAGCCCATCGCCGGCAACATGAACTTTGTGCGCGCCAGCGTGCC
>DASUIK010000380.1:0-2342 GCA_036279795.1 Burkholderiaceae bacterium
GCGCCCACGCGCTGCAGCGCAGCGGCCAGGGCGTTGGCGTGGGCCGCCAGCGCGGGTTGCTGGATGCCGCGCTGCACCGTGTCGTTGATGCGCGCGGCCAGCAGCTGCAGGCCCCGGCCGTTGTCCATCAGCACCTTGCGACCCAGCAGATCGGTCGCCTGGATGCCGTGCGTGCCCTCGTGGATCATGTTCAAGCGGTTGTCGCGCCAATACTGTTCGACGGGGAAGTCACGCGTGTAGCCGTAGCCGCCATGCACCTGGATGGCCAGGCTGTTGGCCTCCAGGCACCACTCGCTGGGCCAGCTTTTGGCGATGGGCGTGAGCACCTCCAGCAGCAGCCGCGCCTCGTCGGCGGCCCCGGGCGTGCCGGTGTGCTGCTCGTCCACCAGGCGGGCGCAGTACAGCTCCAGCGCCAACGCGCCTTCGCAATACGCTTTTTGCGCCAGCAACATGCGCTTGACGTCAGCGTGCTCGATGATGCGGATTTGAGGTGCCGAGGCGTCCTTGCCTGCAGGGCCCACCGCCCTGCCCTGCGGCCGGTTCTTGGCGTACTCAAGACTGGCGTGGTAGCCGGCCAAACCCAGCATGGTGGCGGCCATGCCCACGCCGATGCGGGCCTCGTTCATCATGTGGAACATGCAGTGCAAGCCCTTGCCCGGCTGGCCCACCAGGTAGCCCACGGCACCGGCTTGCCCCTTCACCGGGAACTTGCCCTCACCGAAATTGAGCAAGGTGTTGGTGGTGCCGCGCCAGCCACACTTGTGGTTGAGGCCCGCCAGGGCCACGTCGTTGCGTTCGCCGGTGAGTTGACCGTTCGCATCGACCAGCTTTTTGGGCACGATGAACAGGCTGATGCCACGCGTACCGGGAACCAACTTGCCGTTGTCGTCCGGTATCTTGGCCAGAACCAGGTGAACGATGTTCTCGGTCAGCTCGTGTTCGCCGGCCGAAATCCACATCTTGTTGCCAGTCAGGCGATAGCGAGGCCCCAGCGGATCGGCTTCAAACCCATCGCCGTCGGGCACGGCACGGGTCATCACGTCGCTGAGGGACGAGCCGGCCTGCGGCTCGCTCAGGCACATGGTGCCCGACCAGCGGCCCGAGAATTCGTTGAGTGCGAACACGCGCTTCTGCGCCTCGGTGCCATGTTGCATGAGCAGGTTGGCGTTGCCGGTGGTCAGCATGCCGCTGCCAATGCTGACCGACGCCATGGCAAAAAAGGCGTTGCCCGAGGCCTCCAGCGTGTAGGGCAGTTGCATGCCCCCGATGGCGTAATCCTGCGCGGCACTGAGCATGCCGCTGTCGGCATAGGCTTTTTGGGCGTCGTGGGTGGCCTGGGGCAGGATGACCTTGTCGCCGTCGACGTGCGGCTCCTGCGTGTCCACCAGGCGGTTGAAGGGCGCGTACATGTCGCGGGCGATGCGTTCGCAGGTGTCGAGCACGGCATCGAAGGTGTCGCGCGAGTGATCGGCAAAGCGTTCGCGAGACGTCAGCGACTCGACACCGAGCCACTGGTAAAGCAAAAAATCAAGGGTAGACCGCAGACTCATGGGGCTCCTCGACCGGGGGAGCGCCCACTGTAATGCGCTCAGGCGCGTGGGCTTGACCCCTGCATGACAGCGGCCCGGGTTTTCAGGGTTTCCACGGGGCGTTCGCCAAAGCGGCGCTGGTACTGAGCGGCGAAATGACCCATGTGCAAAAACCCGTGATCGGCCGCCACCTGGGTGACGGCCACGCCGGTCGAGGGTTGGCTGGCCGCCTTGCGCAGCACCTCGCGCACCTTGTCCAGGCGCAGGTTGCGCCAGTACACCATGGGCGACTCGCCCGTATGGTCCACAAAGGCCTGCTGCAGGCTGCGCGCGCTCACGTGCAGGTGTTCGCACAGATCGGCCAGGGTGAGGGGCCGCGTCACGTTGGCCAACATGAAGTCTTGCGCCCGCCGCACCGCGCGTGGCAACAGCGGGCGGCGGCTGTCGCCGCGCAAAACTTCGCGGTGGCTGTGGGGCGCCTGCAGCAGCAACATGCTGAGCAGATAGGCCTCGGCCTGCTGGGCCAGGGCGGAACCGGCAAACCCGCTGTCCACCTCCAGGGTTTCGGCCAGGTAACGCACAAAACCGGCCAGAGGCGCCAGCGCCGGCGTGTCCATGGCCAGGCCCAGGCCAAACACCAGCGGCCGGTGCACCGGCGCCTGCGCCAGCTGCTCCATCTGCCGCACCACCGCGCCCTGTGAGATGCGCAGGATGAGGTGGGGGCTGTCGTCGGCCCAGCGCATGCGCAGGTATTCGGTGGGCGACGGCAGCGTGGCCATGCCCTGCCCCGCCACCACCTGCTGGCCGCCACAG
>DASUIK010000381.1:0-3153 GCA_036279795.1 Burkholderiaceae bacterium
TCGGCGGTGAAACGCTGCG
This sequence comes from Burkholderiaceae bacterium, assembly GCA_036279795.1. Taxonomy (GTDB): domain Bacteria; phylum Pseudomonadota; class Gammaproteobacteria; order Burkholderiales; family Burkholderiaceae_C; genus Hydrogenophaga. Next base: position 20 of record DASUIK010000381.1, read on the forward strand.
TCAGCGCATGCTGCGCGCGCATGGCTTCATCCAAAAACGGTAGGCCGTGCGCGGCGATGTAAATGCTGTGTGGCAGGTACAAAAAAGCGCTGTAGGGCCGGTCGCCCGCGTCGGGCTCACCCTTGGCATCCAGGCCCATGGGCGGGTCCAGCGAATCGGTGAGCACGGCCAGCGCTCGTGGCACGTCGGTCGGCAGGTGCGCGTGCAGGGCATCAGCAATGCGCTGGCCGCGCTGCATCAGCTCCAGCCCTTCGTAGCCCGACTCTATCTGGCGCAAGAAGGCTGCGGTGTCAAAGCCACGCCAAGCCCGCTTGAGCATGGCCGCGATGCGAGGCGGCACGCCGTCGTTCAGCAAGTGTTTGAGCGGCTCAGCCATGGCTTACATGCGGGCGACGCCGAACTGCACGGGCCGCAGCGTGCGGGCATCCGCCTCGGCGCAGATGCGCAGACACTGGGCCAACACGGCGCGGGTCTCGCGCGGGTCGATGATGCCGTCGTCCAGGCCCAGGCCGCTGGTGTAGAAGGCGTCGGCCTGGCTTTCGAAGAGCTCGACGATGCGGTCAAACTGCTGCTGCATTTCGGCCGGATCGGGCGTGATGCCTTTGCGCAGCAGGCCGGCCTCGGCCACGGTGCGCATGGTGCTGGCGGCCTGCTCACCGCCCATCACCGCCGTGCGTGCGTTGGGCCAGCTGAAGAGGAAACGCGGCGCGTAGGCGCGGCCACACATGCCGTAGTTGCCGGCGCCGTAGCTGGCGCCGCACTGTATGGTGATCTGCGGCAAGTCATGGGTGAATGAGGCGTTGGTCACGGCCTGGATCATCTTGCTGCCGTGTTTGATCATGCCGCCCTGCTCGCTGTCCTTGCCCACCATGTAGCCGGTGGTGTTCTGCAGGTAGATCAGCGGGTGGCCCAACTGGCACATCTGCTGGATGAAGTGGGTGGCCTTGTTGGCGCCGGCCACGTCGATGGGGCCGTTGTTGCTGATGAAGCCCACCTCATGCCCTTCGATGCGGGCCTGCACACACAGGGTTGCGGCGCCGTACAAGGCCTTGAACTCCAACAGCTCCGAGCCATCGGCCAGCCGCGCCATGACCTCGCGCATGTCCACCGGCTCGCGCAGGGTTTCGGGCATGAGGGCCAGCAGGTCGTCGGCTGGGTACAGCGGCGCGGGGGCCGCCACCAGCGCTGCCCGGTGGGCGAAGGTGGCGCCCAGCCGCCCCACCACCTCGCGCGCCATGCCCAGCGCCTGCCGGTCGTCCTCGGCCAGATGCTCGCCCAGACCCGACACGCCTGTGTGCATCTCGGCGCCGCCCAGCTCTTCTTCGGTCGCGATCTCGCCAGTGGCGGCCTTGAGCAACGGCGGCCCGGCCAGAAAAGCGCGCGAGCGACCGCGCACCATGATGACAACGTCGCTCAGGCCCGGCATGTAGGCGCCACCGGCCGTGCCCGAACCGTGCTGCACGGTGATGACGGGCAAGCCAGCGGCCGACAGCCGCGCGAGGTTGCGAAACAACTCGCCACCCAGCACAAAACCCTCGACGCGGTACTTCATGAGGTTGGCGCCCGCGCTCTCCACCAGGTGGATGAAGGGCAGCTTGTTCTGCAGCGCGATCTCCTGCACGCGCAGGATCTTCTCCAGCCCGCCGGCCCCAATGGCGCCAGCATCGATGCCCGAATCGCTGGCCACCACCAAACAGCGCACCCCACTGACAAAACCAATGCCTGCCACCATGCCGCCACCGGGCACCGTCTTGCTGGGGTCTTTGTGGTCTTGCAGGTAACCCGCCAGCGAACACAGCGGCAACCAGGGCGCGCCCGCATCCAGCAGCAGAGCCACGCGCTGGCGGGGCAGCAACTGGCCACGTTTTTCAAACACCGGCAGCGACTTGGCCGAGGCAGCGGCGGCGCGTTCCTCCAGGGCACGCCACTGGCCGATGCGCGCCAGCATGGCGGCGCGGCGGGCGTGGGCCACGGGGGTGGTGGCATCAAAACTGGAGACAAAACTCATTGGAAAACCTTGGGGGTGACGTAGCGGTGAAAGCCGTTGAAAGGCCGCACGGCCTCGCGCTGCTGCGCCTCAAGGGGTGCGGCCACCTGGCCCCAGCCCATGCGAACCTGCGGGCGGGCGCCATCGATGCGCAGCACCGTGCCGCTGATGAAGCTGGCCGCCGGACTGAGCAGGAAGACGATGCCGGCGGCCGTTTCGGCCTCGGTGCCAAAGCGGCCCAGGGGCACGGTCTGTGCCATTTCGCGCAGCATGGGGCCCGCCTCGGGCGGGTAATGGTCCATGCCGCTGGAAGCGATGTAGCCGGGTGCCACCGCGTTCACCCGCACGCCACTCTTGGCCCATTCAACGGCGGCGGTTTCGGTGAAGCTGACCATGCCTGCGCGCGCCGCGCCGCTGTGGCCCATGCCGGGCATGGAGCCCCAGATGTCGGCCACGATGTTGACCACGGCCCCGCCGTGCGCCTGCATCGATTGCAGGTAGCACTCGCGCGCCACCAGAAAACCGCCGGTGAGGTTGGTGTCGATCACCGCCTGCCAGCCTTTGGCGCTGATCTTCTCCAGCGGCGTGATGTACTGCCCGCCGGCGTTGTTCACCAGGCCGTCGATCTGCCCGCGCGCGGCCACGATGCTGGCCACCATGGCTTGCACCGCAGCTTCGTTGCGGATGTCGCAAACGTGGAAGCTGGCGTCGCCGCCATCGGCCTGGATTTCGGTCGCGGTGGCCTGCAGCTTCTCGGCGTTGCGGCCCACCAGCACCACATGCGCGCCCAACGCGGCCAGCTCGTGCGCGGTGCAGCGGCCAATGCCCGAACCACCGCCGGTGACGACGATGGTGCGGCAGGCGAACAGGCCGTGCGCAAAAACAGATTGGTAGCTCATTCGGGGTCTTTCAAGAACAGTTGCAGGGCGGCATCGGCCACATCGTCCAGCGAGGCACGGCGCCCGGCTTCAAACCACTGGGCCGTCCAGTTCAGGGCGCCGAACATCAACAGGCGTGCCAGCGCCGGGTCGCCGCGCAACAGACCGGCCGCGTGCAACGCCGCCAGCAACTCGCTCCACGGCGCCTCGTAGGTGTTTTTCAAATCAACCACAGCCTCGCGCTGCGCGGGCGTGAGGCTGCGCCACTC
>DASUIK010000382.1:0-8760 GCA_036279795.1 Burkholderiaceae bacterium
CGCGAGGTCAGCTGGCAGGCTGTGGTCGGTTTTGAAGCGCAGGACGTTGGACGAGGCCCGGCTGAGCAGGTCGGAGGTTTTTTCGAGCGCCACCACCTCACCCTTTTTGAGCATGGCGATGCGGCCACACAGCGCCTCGGCTTCTTCGAGGTAGTGGGTGGTCAGCAACACCGTGCTCCCCTGGGTCTTGTTGAGCTGCGAGACGAACTGCCACAGCGTTTGGCGCAACTCCACGTCCACACCCGCCGTGGGCTCGTCCAGCACGATGACCGGCGGTTTATGCACTAGGGCCTGGGCCACCAGCACACGCCGCTTCATGCCGCCCGACAACTGCCGCATGTTGGCACCGGCCTTGTCGGCCAGGCCCAGGCCTTCGAGCAGTTCGTCGATCCAGGCGTCATTGCCTTTGATGCCGAAGTAGCCCGACTGGATGCGCAGCGTTTCACGGACGTTGAAAAAGGGGTCGAACACCAGCTCTTGTGGCACGACGCCGAGTTGGCGCCGCGCAGCGGCAAAGTCACTCACCACGTCGTGCCCGTGCACGCGCACGTGGCCGCCGCTGGCACGGGACAATCCGGCCAAGATGCTGATGAGGGTGGTTTTTCCGGCCCCGTTGGGGCCGAGCAGGCCAAAAAACTCGCCGACCTGGATGTCGAAACTCACGCCCTTGAGGGCCTGCAGTTCGCCACGCGGCGTGGCGTAGTTCTTGGAAACGTTCTGGAAGGAGACGGCGGGCATGGACCGGCGATTTTACGCCGGCAGCAGTTCGCCCACGCCGTACAGGGCCACCAGCTCGGCCAGACGCGGCGGCACCCGAGAGAGGGACAGCAAACGCCCCTGCTGCTGCAAATGGCGACGCAAGGCCAACAGGGTGGCCAGCGCGGCGGAATCAAAATCCCGCAGTACCGAGGCATCCACACACACCGCCCCTTCGGCAGGCAGGCGCGCAACCAACGCCGCCAGGCAGGCAGGCGCCTCCTGGTGCGTCAAACGTTCGGGCAGATGCAACTCGGTCATGGGCTGATCAGCTCTTGCCGTTGGCCTTGTTGCGCTGCGCCAGCGAAGCGATCAGACCGTCCAGGCCCTTGGTGTTGATTTCCTGCGCAAACTGGCTGCGGTAGGTTTCCACCAACCACACACCCAGCACGTTGAGGTCGTAAATCTTCCATCCGCCGGCCGTTTTCTCCAGGCGGTAGTCGAGCTGGATGGGCTCACCACGGCCCCGCACTTCGGAACGAACCACCACCTCGGTGTCTTCGGGTTTGGCACGCAAAGGCTTGAAGCTCAGCGTGTGTTCCTTGACCTCGCCCAACGCGCCCGAGTAGGTGCGCACCAGCAAGGTCTTGAATTCGTCCTGCAGGCGCTTTTGCTGTTCCGGTGTGGCCTGGCGCCAGAAGCGCCCCACGGCCGAGGCCGTCATGCGTGAGAAGTTGACGTTGGGCATGATCTTGCTGTCCACCAGCGCAGTAATGCGCCCCACGTCGCCGGCCTGAATCGCTGCGTCTGCCTTGACCGCGTCCAGCACCTCGGTGGAGATGCGCTTGACCATGGCATCCGGCGCCTCATCGGACGCCTGGGCCACGCTCAGGGCGCCTCCCCCCAGCAGGGCGGTCAGGTAGTGGGCAAATTCACGTCTTTTCATGGCTCAGCCTTTCGGACCACACAGGCCCCTTGTTTCAACGACAGGTCAGACCCCGGCACCCGGCCAAGGTTCACTCCTCGTCTTCCTCATCTTCCTTGCCAGTCAGGGCACGGATCTGACTTTCCCGGCGCTGCAGGTAGGCGTCGCGGGTGAAGCTGTATTTGTCCAGCGCGGCCTGATCGAGCAGCGAGCCGGCGCGCAGCAGGTTGGCACGTGCCTCCACCACACGCAGCGCATACAGCGAGTTGCGCGACGGGATGTGATCCATGCCGGACAACAGATCACCCGAGGTTTCGACCCCCATCGCCACCGCATCGCGCACGGTGGACGGCCCCATGAAAGGCAGCACCAGGTAAGGGCCCGAAGGCACGCCCCAGCGGCCCAGGGTCTGCCCGAAGTCCAGGGTGGTGCGCTCGATCCGCATCTCGGTGGCGATATCCAGCAAGCCGCCAATGCCCCAGAAGGTGTTGACGCTGAAGCGCATGAAGTTCTCCACCGCTTCCTGCGGGCGCAACTGCAGTGCCGCGTTCACCGACGACCACAAGTCGCGCAGGTTGGCGAAGAAGTTGCTCACCCCAGTGCGCACCAAATCCGGCACCACCTCGCGGTAGGCCGTGGCCACGGGCTTGAGAACCGCTTCGTCCACGCCATCATTGAACCGTTGCACACCCCGGTTGAAGGGCTCGATCGGGTCTTTGGGGTTGGCGTGCGGGCCGGTTGCGCAGCCCGCCAGGGCCAACACACACAACACCAGCCACGCGCTCAGGCAGCGCCGCAGGGTCTCACCATTGACAAGCCAGGGTTTCATGGGTGACCTCACTCTTTCTTCTCGCCGCCCTCGGCCGCCTTGCTGAACAGGAATTGGCTGATCAGGTTTTCCAGCACCACGGCCGACTGGGTCTGGGTGATGACCGCGCCTTCGGCGAGGTTGTTGGTGTCACCACCGGCCTCGACGCCGATGTACTGCTCGCCCAGCAGGCCGCTGGTCAGGATCTTCAACGAGCTGTCCTTGGGGAAAGCATAACGCGCGTCCATCTTGAGCACCACATTGGCCTGGAAGCTCTTGTCGTCAAATCCGATGGACTCAACACGCCCCACCACCACGCCCGCACTGCGCACCGCCGAACGCGGCTTGAGACCGCCAATGTTGTCGAAGCGCGCCGTCACCTGGTAGGTGGGGTTGAAGCTGATTTGCAGCAGGTTGGCGGACTTGAGCGCCAGGAACAGCAGCGCCGCGATGCCAATCACCACGAACAAACCAACCCAGACATCGTTCTTGTTTTGTTGCATGTGTTTCTCCGGATGCTCAAATCGTGAACATCATGGCCGTGAGGCCGAAATCGAGGCCCAGCACCCACAGCGAAGCCACAACCACGGTGCGCGTGGTGGCGCGCGAAACGCCCTCGGGCGTGGGCAGAGCCATGTAGCCCTGGTAAAGGGCCACAAAAGTCACTGTGATGCCGAACACCAGGCTCTTGAGCACACCGTTGCCGAGGTCGTTCCACCACTCGACCCCGCCTTGCATCTGGCTCCAGAAGGCGCCGGCGTCCACGCCGATCATCACCACGCCGACCAGCCAGCCCCCGATGATGCCCACGGCGCTGAACACCGCCGCCAGCAAGGGCATGGTGAAGACGCCTGCCCAAAAGCGCGGTGCCAGCACACGGCGGATCGGGTCCACCGCCATCATCTCCATGGCGCTGAGCTGCTCACCCGCCTTCATGAGGCCGATCTCGGCGGTCAGCGCGGTGCCGGCGCGGCCAGCGAACAGCAGCGCAGTGACAACCGGACCCAGTTCGCGCAACAGCGACAGCGCCACCATCATGCCCAGCGCTTCCGAGGAACCGTAGCGCTGCAAGATGTAGTAGCCCTGCAGCGCCAGCACAAAACCAACGAACAGGCCAGAGACCCCGATGATGGCCAGCGAGTAATTGCCCAAAAAATGGATCTGGTCGCGCACCAACCCAAACCGCGCCAAGGTGGCGGGAAGCAGTTGCAGCAGCCGCACAAACAGGCGCGTGGCCAAGCCTACCGCGCCCAGGCCCAGGCGCACCGCACGTCCCAGATCGGACAACAGGCCGGTCATCGACGGTCTCCGCTGGCGCGCGCGCCAAAATCGTCCGCCACGCTGGGGCCGGGGTAATGAAAATGCACCGGCCCCTCGCTTTCGGCATGCACGAACTGGTGCACCAGCGGGTCGGTGGAATGGCGCACCTCGTCGGGCGTGCCCTGCGCGGCCACACGGCCATTGGCCAGCACAATCACCTGGTCGGCGATGGCAAAGGTTTCGTCCAGATCGTGCGAGACGATGATGCTGGTGATGCCCAGCGCGTCGTTCAGGCGCCGGATCAGCTGCGCCGCCGTGCCAAGCGAAATGGGGTCCAGCCCGGCAAAGGGCTCGTCGTACATGATGAGCTCGGGGTCCAGCGCGATGGCACGCGCCAAGGCCACGCGCCGCGCCATGCCGCCCGAAATTTCGCTGGGCATGAGGTCGCGCGCACCGCGCAGCCCCACCGCGTTGAGCTTCATCAAAACGATGTCGCGCAGCATGTCTTCGGGCAGGCGGGTGTGCTCGCGCAAGGGAAAAGCCACGTTTTCGAACACGCTGAGGTCGGTGAACAAGGCACCGAACTGGAACAACATGCCCATGCGGCGACGCAGGGCATGGAGGCCGGCGCGGTCCAGCGTGGCCACATCGTCGCCGTGCACCACCACCTGGCCCTGATTGGCTTTTTGCTGGCCACCGATCAGGCGCAGCACCGTGGTCTTGCCGCCGCCAGACGCGCCCATGAGCGCCGTCACTTTGCCACGTGGCACCTGCAGGCTGACACGGTCGAGGATGACGCGCTCGCCCCGGGCTGCCGGGTAAGCGAAGGTGACGTCTCGGAATTCGACCAGGTTGTCGTCGGCCATGAGGGAGGTTGAAATGAAAACGCCGACCCTGCGGTCGGCGCGTTCCAGGCGGATTCAGGTGCTGGCAATGATAAAGGGTTTACCCGAAACCCATCCGCAGCTCAGGTTAAGGCTTTGTCAACGGGGCAAATCGCTGTAACCCATCAGGAACTCGTCCACCGAGCGCGCGGCCTGACGGCCCTCACGGATGGCCCACACCACCAGACTCTGGCCACGGCGCATGTCGCCAGCGGCGAACACCTTGGGCACGTTGGTGGCGTAGCCATTGTCGAACTCGGTGTGGGCCTTGGCGTTGCCACGGCCGTCCTTCTCGACGCCAAAGGCTTCCAGCACGGTGGCCACTGGGTTCACAAAACCCATGGCCAGCAGCACCAGGTCGGCCTTGTATTCCTTTTCGGTGCCGACCACCTCGACCAGCTTGCCGTCCTTCATTTCCACCTGCACGGTGGTCAGGCCGGTGACCTTGCCGCCCTTGCCGGTGAAGGCCTTGGTGGAGATGGCGAACTCGCGGGTGCAACCTTCTTCATGGCTGGAGCTGGTGCGCAGCTTGAGCGGCCAGTAGGGCCACACCAGCGGCTTGTTTTCCTGCTCAGGCGGCTGTGGCATGACCTCAAACTGGGTCACGCTGGCCGCGCCGTGGCGGTTGCTGGTGCCCACGCAGTCAGAACCGGTGTCGCCGCCGCCGATGACGATGACGTGTTTGCCGTCGGCACGGAGCTGGCCCTTGAGCTTGTCGCCCGCGTTGACCTTGTTCTGCTGCGGCAGGAACTCCATGGCGAAGTGGATGCCATCCAGGTCGCGGCCGGGCACGGGCAGGTCGCGGCTTTGCTCGGAGCCGCCAGTCAGCAGCACGGCGTCGAACTGGGCCTTCAGTTCGTCGGCGCTGATGACGGTCTTGGCGTCGTTGGTGACCTTGCTACCCTCTGGCATGGCACCGATCAGCGTGCTGGTCTTGAAGACCACGCCCTCGGCTTCCATCTGTGCCACACGGCGGTCGATGTGCGACTTCTCCATCTTGAAGTCGGGGATGCCGTAACGCAACAAGCCACCGATGCGGCTGTTTTTCTCGAACACGGTCACGTCGTGTCCCACGCGCGCCAGCTGCTGGGCGGCGGCCAGGCCTGCAGGGCCGGAGCCCACCACGGCGACCTTCTTGCCGGTCTTGATCTTGGCCGGCTGCGGCGCCACCCAACCCTCGGCCCAGGCCTTGTCGATGATGGCGTGTTCGATGGACTTGATGCCCACCGCGTCGCCGTTCACGTTGATGGTGCATGCGGCCTCGCAGGGCGCGGGGCAGATGCGGCCGGTGAACTCGGGGAAGTTGTTGGTGCTGTGCAGCACCGTGATCGCATCCTTCCAGTCGCCCCGGTAGACCAGGTCGTTGAAGTCCGGAATGATGTTGTTGACTGGGCAACCGCTGTTGCAGAAGGGCGTGCCGCAGTCCATGCAGCGCGCGCCCTGCACCTTGGCCTGGCTGTCGTCGAGGCCGATCACGAATTCCTTGTAGTGCTTGAGGCGCTCGGGCACGGGCTTGTAGCCCTCCTCGATGCGCTCAAACTCCATGAAGCCGGTGACTTTTCCCATGATGTGTGCTTCCTCGTGCTGTACTTACTTGGCGGCGACGGCGGCCTTCTTGCCGGCGGCCTTGGCGGTGGCCGCGGTGGCTTCCACCTTGGCGTTGATCTCGCCCAGGGCGCGCTTGTATTCGCTGGGGAACACCTTCACGAACTTGGCGCGGGCGGTCTCCCAGTTGTCCAGCAGGTCGCGTGCGCGCTTGCTGCCAGTCCAGCGGTTGTGGTCGGCCAGCAGCTTCTTCAGTTGGACCTCGTCGCTTTCGCCCTTGTGCCAGATGGCCTTGGGCACGCTGGCCTCTTGCTCGGCCGCGGGCAGCACTTTCTCAAGGCTGACCATGGCGGTGTTGCAACGCTTGGCGAACTGACCGTCTTCGTCGTACACATAGGCGATGCCGCCGCTCATGCCGGCCGCGAAGTTGCGGCCGGTCTGCCCCAGCACCACCACGGTGCCGCCGGTCATGTACTCACAACCGTGGTCGCCCGTGCCTTCCACCACCGCGGTGGCACCCGACAGGCGCACCGCGAAGCGCTCGCCCCCCACACCTGCAAAGAAGGCCTCACCGGCGGTGGCACCGTACATCACGGTGTTGCCCACGATGATGTTCTTGGCGGCGTCGCCACGGAAGTCGATGCTGGGACGCACCACCACGCGGCCACCCGACAAGCCCTTGCCGGTGTAGTCGTTGGCGTCCCCGATGAGGTACATGGTGATGCCCTTGGCCAGGAAAGCGCCGAACGACTGACCGCCCGTGCCTTCGAGCTGAATGCGCAGGGTGTCGTCGGGCAGGCCCTCGGGGCGCACACGGGTCAGTTCGCCCGAGAGCATGGCGCCCACGGTGCGGTTGACGTTGCGCGCCACCTCGATGAACTGCACCTTGTCGCCCTTGTCAATGGCAGCGCGGGACTTTTCGATCAGCTTCACGTCCAGCGCCTTGTCCAGGCAGTGGTCCTGCGTGGCCACGTGCAGGCGCGGCACGTCGGCCGGCACCTGGGGTTGGGCAAAGAGGCGCGAGAAGTCCAGGCCGCGCGCTTTCCAGTGGGCGATGCCCTTGCGGGTGTCAAGGAAGTCGGCACGGCCGACCAGGTCGTCGAACTTGCGCACGCCCAGCTGGGCCATGATCTGGCGCACTTCTTCGGCGATGAAGAAGAAGTAGTTCACCACGTGCTCGGGCTTGCCCGAGAACTTGGCGCGCAGCACCGGGTCTTGCGTGGCCACGCCCACCGGGCAGGTGTTGAGGTGGCACTTGCGCATCATGATGCAACCCTCGACCACCAGCGGCGCGGTGGCGAAACCGAACTCATCGGCGCCCAGCAGCGCGCCGATGACGACGTCGCGGCCAGTCTTCATCTGGCCATCGGCCTGCACGCGGATGCGGCCGCGCAGGCGGTTGAGCACCAGGGTCTGCTGGGTTTCGGCCAGACCCAACTCCCAGGGGGTGCCGGCATGCTTGATCGACGACCACGGCGAAGCGCCGGTGCCGCCGTCATGGCCGGCGATCACGATGTGGTCGGCCTTGCACTTGGCCACGCCTGCGGCAATGGTGCCCACACCCACCTCGGACACCAGCTTGACGCTGATGCCGGACTGGGGGTTCACGTTCTTCAGGTCGTGGATCAGCTGGGCCAGATCCTCGATGGAGTAGATGTCGTGGTGCGGCGGCGGCGAGATCAGGCCCACGCCCGGCACCGAGTGGCGCAGACGGCCGATGTAGTTGGACACCTTACCGCCCGGCAGTTGGCCGCCCTCGCCCGGCTTGGCGCCCTGGGCCATCTTGATCTGGATCTGGTCGGCCGAGACCAGGTACTCGGTGGTGACGCCGAAACGACCCGAGGCCACCTGCTTGATCTTCGAGCGCAGGCTGTCGCCGTCCTTCATCTCGTAGTCGGCTTCGATGACTTCCTTGCCGACGACGTCCGACACCTTGGTACCGGCGGTGATGGGAATGCCCTTGAGCTCGTTGCGGTAGCGCGCCGGGTCTTCGCCGCCCTCACCGGTGTTGCTCTTGCCGCCGATGCGGTTCATGGCCAGGGCCAGGGTGCTGTGGGCTTCGGTGGAGATGGAGCCCAGCGACATGGCGCCGGTGGCGAAACGCTTGACGATCTCGGAGGCGGGCTCGACTTCCTCGACAGGGATGGCCTTGGCGGGATCGATCTTGAACTCGAACAGACCACGCAGCGTCAGGTGACGCTTGCTCTGATCGTTGATGATCTGTGCGTATTCCTTGTAGGTGTCGAACTTGCCCGAACGCGTGCTGTGCTGCAGCTTGGCGATGGCGTCTGGCGTCCACATGTGCTCTTCACCGCGGGTGCGCCAGGCGTATTCGCCGCCGGCATCCAGCATGTTCTCAAGCACGGGGTCGTCGCCGAAGGCCGCCTCATGCATGCGGATGGCTTCTTCCGCCACCTCGAACACGCCGATGCCGCCCACTTGCGTGGGGGTGCCACGGAAGTACTTGTCGATCAGTTCCTTGTTCAGACCGATGGCCTCGAAGATCTGGGCGCCACAGTACGACATGTACGTGCTGATGCCCATCTTGGACATGATCTTCGAGAGACCTTTGCCCACCGCCTTGATGTAGTTGTAGATCGCCTTCTCGGCGCTCAGGTTGCCGGGCAGCTCGGCGTGCATGG
>DASUIK010000383.1:0-3868 GCA_036279795.1 Burkholderiaceae bacterium
CCATCGGCGTCGTACAAGGGGGTGTGATCGTCGTCGGAAAAGCGCAGCAGCGCGGCACGGTAGGCTTTCATGACGGCGAGCGTAGCGCAAGACCGCCGCGCCGACATGCGCCAGGCGGCATAGTGGCTATAGGGCTGAGGGGCTCGGCACAGGGAACAGCACGGGGAACAACGGATGGTCCATGGGCGCGCCGGCGGGCAATTCGGCCTCCAGGCCCGGAAAGGCCGGCGAGGTCTTCCAGGGCCGGGGCGCGTGCCGCATGTCATCACCCAGCATGCGCACCGAGAACACCCGCCGGCGCCGGCCCGGCTCCACGCCCGCCGAGGCGTGCAGCGTCAGCATGTTGAACGCGATGGCATCGCCCGGCTCCACCGCCCAGCCGACAATGTTGTGAGCGCTGCGGTTGGCCTCGATGTCGGGCAAGTCGGCCAGGCTGCCCTCGGGGAACCACTTGGCCTCGTGGGTCATGAAGGAACGCGGCATGAGCCAAGGCCCCTTGTGCGACCCCGCCACAAACTCCAGCGTGGCTGGGCGCGACACCGGATCGACCGGTATCCAGAAGCTCACGTTCTGGCTGCCTTCGACGTTGTAGTAAGGCTGGTCCTGGTGCCAGGGCGTGCGCTGCACCGTGCCCGCTTCCTTGGTCAGCATGTGGTCGTGGTAGAGCCGGACGGTGGCGCTGCCGGTGAGCCGTGCCGCCACGGCGGCCAGGGCCGACGTGGTGATCACCTCGCGGTAGGCGGCGTTCTCCTGCCAGTTGCAGAAGTCTTCGATGAACAGGCCTGGGTCGTCCGGCCGGCTGGCCACCTTGGCGCGTGGGCTGGGCGCAGCCAGGTTGGCGTCGAGCCCTTCGCGCAAGCGCTGCACCTCCTGCGGTTTGAGCACGCCACGCAGGCACACCACGCCGTCGCGCTCAAAAGCGTGGGCGAGTTCGGGCGAAACGACCGTGTCGACAAAATCATTCAGGCGGGATGGGTTCATGGCGTGTGTCTCCTCAACATCGAAACGGTCGGGTGAATCGGGTGACCCAGTCTAGTTTGTCCGCTTGTATTCAAATACGCCTGTTCAGACAAACCGTGAAGGGATCGCGACAACATGGCCCCACCCACCCCAGCCCCGGCCCTTGAGTTCAAGGTCGTCCACGTGCGTGCCGGCCATGAGGATGCGCCCGCCACCCACGACACCGGGCAGTTTGTGCACGCCATCTCGGGCGTGATCGAAGTGGGCATGGCCGGGCGTGTACTGCTGGCGCCCCCGCAGTACGGGGTATGGATTCCACCGGGGCTGGAACACGTCTCCAGCAACCGCCACGAGGCCAGCTACGCCACGCTGTACGTGCCTCCGCCGTGGTGCGCCGAACTGCCTGCCCAAGCCTGCACCTTGGCGGTGAACCCACTGATGTTGGCCCTGCTGGACACTTTGCGCGAAGGCATGACGGCATGGCTGCACACGGCCAAGGCACAGCGCCTGTTGTGGGTGTTGCTGGACCAGCTGACCGAGGCGCCGCCGCACGACAGCTACCTGCCCATGTCGCAAGACCCGCTGCTCGCGCAGGTGCTGCACGCGCTGCAGGCCCAGCCCTGGGACACACGCTCCCTGGCAGACTGGGCCAGCAGCGTGCACACCACCGAGCGCACCCTGGCACGGCGCTGCCAGCGCGACCTCAACATGTCTTTCAACGAATGGCGCCAACGCCTCAAGGTGCTCAAGGGCATCGCCCTGCTGGAGGCGGGCCACGCGGTCAAACGCGTGGCCATGGACCTGGGCTACAGCGCGCCGTCGGCTTTCATCAGCATGTTCCAGCGCCAGGTGGGCCTCACCCCCCAGGCCTACATGCAGCACAAGCGGGGATCGCGCTAGGTGGCGCCAGGTGGCGCTAAACGCTCATTTGGGCAACTTGCTCAACACGCCTTCGGCCAGCCAGTTCATGTTGAGGATGGCCTCGTCCGTCAGGGTCTGCCCTTTGGCGATCACCACACGGCCCTCGTTGTCCTTCACGTCGGCACGGGCCGCAAACGGGTGCAGCTTGCCGGCGGCGATGTCCTTCTGACGCGCCAACACCTCTTCGCGCACCGAGGCAGGCACCTTGGGGCCGAAATGATCGACCCGGATCATGCCGTCCTTCACCCCGCCCCACACACGCTCGCTTTTCCAAGCGCCGTCCAGCACCGCCTTCACGCGACGCGTGTAGTAGTCGCCCCAAAGGTGGGTGACGGCGGCCACTTGCGCGTCGGGCGCCACTTTGCGCATGTCGGAGTGGTAGGCCACGGCCAGCTTGCCGCGCTCCTGCGCTGCCACCATCACCGCCGTGCTGCCGGTGTGAAAGGCCAGCACCTCGGCACCCTGGTTCATCAGCGTCATGGCCGCGTCGCGCTCGCGCGGTGGGTTGAACCATTCGCCCAGAAACACCACCCGCAATTCCGCCTTGGGGTTGACCGAGCGCATGCCCAACGTGAACGCGTTGATGCCCTGCAGCACCTCGGGGATGGGAAAGCCCGCCACGTAACCCGCCTGCGTGGCCATGCGTCCAGCCGCCACGCCTGCCAAATATCGGCCCTCGTAGTAACGCGCGTTCGACACGGCCACGTTGGGCGCCGTCTTGTAGCCGGTGACCGACTCGAACTTCACGTTGGGGAACTCGGCCGCCACCTTGAGCGTGGGCTCCATGTAGCCAAAGCTGGGGGTGAAGATGATCTGGTGGCCCTGCTGGGCCAGATCGCGGATGACGCGCTCCGCGTCCGGCCCCTCGGCCACGTTCTCGACGAACGTGGTCTTGACCCTGTTGCCCAGCGCCGCCTCCACGGCCTTGCGGGCGTCGTCGTGCTGACGCACCCAGCCGGCGTCGGTCAGGGGTGCGACATAAACGAACGCAACCTTGACCGGCGCCTGAGCGGGTGCAGGTGATTGGGCAAAAACGGGGGAAAAACAACAAGCGGCCACGAGTGTGGCGGCGAGGTTTTTGTACATGGTGGTCCTCTACATGGCTTCCGGCTGAAAACGCGTCGAGCCGGGGAAGCACCGGCTCGACACCCGCGATTTTACCGCCCAGGGCATGTGACCCAGGAAATACGCCCGATCTCAAAAAACGTATGGGGCCTGGCCGCGCACGACCGGGGCGAGGCCCCCAGCAGGCTCAGCCCAGGAAGGCCGCGTCCACGCGATCGAGCATCGCGCGCTTGACGCTGGGCTCCAAAAAGCTGGCATCGAAGCTGTTGCGCATCAGCTTGTAGGCATGTTGGGCCGTGAGGCCGGTGGCCGCAAAGGTCTGCAGAAAGTTGTCGTTCATGTAGCCGCCGAAGTAGGCCGGGTCGTCTGAGTTGACGGTGGCGCACAGACCGGCGTCGAGCAACTGGCCCAAGTTGTGGTCGGCCAGGTTGGGGAACACACAGAGCTTCTGGTTGGACAGCGGGCACACAGTGAGCGGCACACGCTCGGCGGCCAGCCGCTTCATCAGCGACGCGTCGCGGGTGGATTGCACGCCGTGGTCGATGCGCTCGACCTTGAGCACGTCCAGCGCGCTCCAGATGTACTCGGGCGGACCTTCCTCACCCGCGTGGGCCACCAAGTGCAGGCCCAGTTCGCGGCAGCGTGCGAAGACGCGGGCAAACTTCTCGGGCGGGTGACCCAACTCGCTCGAATCAAGGCCCACACCGATGAACTTGTCGCGGTGCGGCAGCGCGTCTTCCAGCGTGGCAAAGGCGTCTTCTTCGCTCAGGTGGCGCAGGAAACACAGGATCAGGCTGGCGCTCACGCCCAGCTTGGCTTTCGCGTCCTGGCAAGCGCGGTACAGGCCGTCGATCACGGTCTTCATCGCCACACCGCGCGCGGTGTGGGTCTGCGGATCGAAAAAGATTTCGGTGTGAATGAC
>DASUIK010000384.1:0-7462 GCA_036279795.1 Burkholderiaceae bacterium
GGCGGCGGCGTTGTCGCTCAACGGTGTGGTGCGCGGGCTGCTGCAGGTGCCCATTGACGGCTCCTTGTGGCTGTTTTTTGGCGGCGTGTTGCTGCACCTGTTTGCCACCACTTCCATGGGCATCTTCATGGCCACACTGGCTCGGACCATGCCCCAATTTGGCCTGCTGATGGTGCTGGTGATGATGCCGCTGCAAATGCTCTCGGGCGGCATGACGCCGCGCGAAAGCATGCCCCAGTGGGTGCAGTGGCTGATGTCGCTGGCCCCCACCACCCACTTCACCGAACTCAGCCAGGCCATCCTGTTCCGCGGGGCGGGCTTGAACGTGGTGTGGCCGTCCCTGCTGGCCTTGTTGGCCATCGGTTCGGTGCTGTTTGCGCTGTCGCTGCGGCGCTTCCGGCGCACGCTCACGCAGATGGCCTGAGCGCCCCCTGGATGAAACCGTTTCAGTGCGCCGGCGTGGCGTCGGGCCGGGTGCGGTAGAAGGTCAGCGGGCTCTCGGCCGCGGCGTTGAGCACCGAGCGCTTGATCTTGCCCACCACGTGCATCTCGCATGGCTTGCAGTCAAAACGCAGGGTGAGCTTTTCCTTTCCGTTGATCAATTGCAGCGGTTCGGCGCGCACCGTGCCTTGCACGCCGGTCACGCCCTTGGCCTGTTTGGGGCACAGG
This sequence comes from Burkholderiaceae bacterium, assembly GCA_036279795.1. Classification (GTDB taxonomy): domain Bacteria; phylum Pseudomonadota; class Gammaproteobacteria; order Burkholderiales; family Burkholderiaceae_C; genus Hydrogenophaga. The sequence continues at coordinate 670 of DASUIK010000384.1, forward strand.
CTCAAGCTGAAGCGCACACAGTGTTTCGTGATCATGAGGCTGACTTCGCCTTCTTCCTCATGGCTTTCGTAGGCCGCCGCGATCACCTTGACACCGTGTTTGGCGTAGAAGTCGCGTGCCTTCTGGTTGAACACGTTCGCCAGGTAGCTGAGCGTGTCTTCCGGGTAGGGCGTGGGCGGCTCGGCGGCGGGTGAGCGCACCAGGCGGGGCAGGGCGTCGAGCCGGGCATGCTGCAACGCCGCCACCGCTTCGCGCCGCAGTGCGTTGAGTTGCGAGGCGGGCACAAACCAGGGGCGGGGCAAAGCCAGTTGGATTTCGATGGGTTCGAATTCGGTGTCGCCCAGACGGCCCAGGCCTTCGCGCAGTTTCGCTTCGGCCTGAGTGGCGTCTTTCGGCGCCTGCCAGTCAAGCGCCAGGGTGGCGCTGGCACTGTGGCCGTCTTCATCGGTGAGTTGCAGTTGCAGGCCTTCAGCGGTTTCGCTCAAGTAGGGCCAGACGCCGATGCGGCGGTCGGACGATTTTTTCTCCAGCGTGCGCACCCAGTCCATGTCGCGGTTGCGGTTGACTTGGGTGCCTTTGCGCAAATCCTTGAAACCGGCCATCGGGTCTTTGGGGAACACCTTCCAGCGGCCGATGGCGCCCGCCACCGGTTCGCAGCGGTTGGTTTGCAGGCCCACCAGCTCTTTCTGCAGATCGAGGTAGCACAGGCCGTCGCCGTTGTGCAGCACGGTCTCGGGGCTCTCGGTCTCGATTTCCACATGGTCAGCAGCCACGCGTGCCACCCAGCCAATCGATCGGCCTGGGTTCTTGGGCGTGTCAAAGGCGCCGATGTCGTCCTTGCGGCCGTTGGTGAAGTAGTCGGTGAACTCGCGGTTGAAGTTCTGGTCGGGGTCGGGCGTGAAGCTGAAGGTGGTGTGGCCGCTGCTGGCGCGGGCCAATTCGGGGCGTTCTTCCAGAATCTCGTCGAACAGCTTGCGGTAGTGCGCGGTGATGTTCTTGACGTAGGCGAGGTCTTTGTAGCGGCCCTCGATCTTGAAGCAGCGCACGCCGGCGTCGATGAGGGCGCGCAGGTTGTCGCTCTGGTTGTTGTCCTTCATGGACAGCACGTGTTTGTCGTGCGCCACGATGCGGCCCTGGCTGTCTTTCACCTCATACGGCAGCCGGCAGGCCTGCGAGCAGTCGCCCCGGTTGGCGCTGCGCCCGGTGTGGGCGTGGCTGATGTAACACTGGCCACTGTAGGCCACACACAAGGCGCCGTGGATGAAGTACTCAATGATGGTGCGATTGGCGTCGGTGGCGGCGCGGATGGCGGCGATCTGTTGCAGCGTCAGTTCGCGCGCCAGCACCAGGTGGGTGAGGCCCGCGTCTTGCAGGAAGCGGGCCTTTTCAGGCGTGCGGATGTCGCACTGGGTGCTGGCGTGCAGCTGGATGGGCGGCAGGTCCAGCTCCAGCAGGCCCATGTCCTGCACGATGAGGGCGTCCACGCCTGCGTCGTAAAGCTGGTGGATGAGCTGACGCGCGGGCTCCAGTTCGTCGTCGCGCAGGATGGTGTTGACCGTGACGAAGATGCGGCTGTGGAAGCGGTGAGCCTCCTTGACCAGGCGGGCGATGTCGGCCAGCGAGTTGTCGGCGCTGGTGCGCGCACCAAACGACGGGCCGCCGATGTAGACGGCATCGGCGCCATGGTGGATCGCTTCAATGCCGATGTCGGCGGTGCGCGCAGGGGACAACAGTTCGAGCTGGTGGGGCAACATAATTCGCTACTTTCAAGCCAACCCGCAATTGTCCATGAAACGTTCGGATTTCCGCTTTTTCCACCGCCTGCGCGTGCGCTGGGCCGAGGTGGACATGCAGAAGATTGTGTTCAACGCGCACTATCTGATGTATTTCGACACCGCCATCACCGAATACTGGCGCGCCCTCGCACTGCCCATGGAAGAGGTGTTTGCTCGCCTGGGCGGCGAGTTGTATGTGAAGAAGGCCACGGTGGAGTTCAACGCCTCGGCCCAGATGGACGACCTCATCGACGTGGCCCTGCGTTGCGAGCGCATCGGCAACTCGTCGATCCAGTTCATCGGCGCCATCTTCCACGGCGACAAGCACCTGATTTCGTCTGAAATCATCTACGTCTTCGCGGATCCCATCAGCCAGACCTCGCGCCCCGTGCCCGAGGCCTTGCGCAACGCCTTCATGGCGCTGGAGGCCGGTGAGCCCATGGTGGAAATGAAAGTGGGCACCTGGGCCGAGTTGGGCCAGGACGCCGGCCAGGTTCGCAACGAGGTGTTCGTCGAGGAACAGAAAATCCCCAAGGAACTGGAGTGGGACGCGGCGGACGCCGACGCGGTGCACGCCGTGGCCTACAACCGTTTAGGCATGCCCCTGGCCACAGGCCGCTACCTGCCGTACCCGGCTGCGGGCCGAGCCGGCGTGGTGAAGGTGGGGCGCATGGCCGTCAAGCGCGTGATGCGTGGTGCGGGCGTGGGCCGCGAGGTGTTGTTTGCCCTCATGGACGCGGCGCGCAAACGTGGCGAACACGAGGTGGTGCTACATGCCCAACGCAGCGCGGAAACGTTTTACGCCCGCCTGGGTTACACCGTCAACGGCGAGCCGTTCGAGGAAGCCGGCATCCCACACATCGAAATGCACATGCGCCTGTAAGTGCTGCGGGCCAGCGGCCAGCGGCCCGTGTCACTGGCCGCCTCCGTCTGTTCTGTTGGCGCGGTGCGCTCGTGGGTCCATTCCTCCATCTGCACTTCGTCGACAGATGCACACACCAGCAGGCTGCTGCGGGTGCCGTAGCGCCGCTCGGCAAAGTCCACGAAGGGGCTGGACAAGGCCTGTTCCCACACCCGGGGTGCGCCGGTGGTGGGTAGCAATTCGGCGGCGGCTTGCCGGCGGTCCAGCAACGCCGACAGCAGCGGTTTGCGCCACTCGCCTGTCAATGCAGATGTGCTCTGGTCCACCACCGATTGCATAGCCCGTTTGAGTCGGGCCGTTTTGGGCCAGGGTGTGTCCAGTGCGGCGTTGGACAGGCCATAAATCCCGGTCGCCAAAGGCCGCCCCACCACGCTGCCCAGGGTGATCGCGTCGCCCACGCTGGGCCGACGGTTGCTGATCCAGGCCCATTCGCCGCGAGGCAGATCGCCCAGCACCAGGTTGAACCCACTGAACAGATGAGCTTGCACGCCGTAGGCAAACGCCTGCCAGTCCATGTCGCCCTGCAGCCATCGCGTGACCAGTTCGCCACGGCTCTGCGGCGCGTTGGGCACACTGGCCTCCCGCACATTCGTCAGCATGGCGACGCGGCCCTGGGGCGTCACGCCCAACCAGGTGCCGCCCGCGTGCTGGTCGCGCCCCGCCACCACCGGCGTGCCGTTGTCCAGCTGCCAGGCGTGCAGCGGCAGGGTGGGGCGGTCCAGGTGCTCGTCGCGGTTGGCCGCGATCAGCAACGGGTACCCCGGCACGGCGCCAATGGCGAAGGCGATCAGGCACATGGGTGTCGGCTCAGATGTCGTCGCGCAGCGGGTAGGGCAGGGGCAGCAGTGTCAGGTTGGTGCCATCGGCGGCACCCGCAGTGAGGCGACCACCATCGGCAGAGCTGATTTGCATGGACACGATGGCATCACAACCCGCCACCGGGTGCGCGGCCACCGCCACCACCGTGCCCGTGGGTTGTTCGGCATCGCTGGCGTGAAACACGTTGTCGCCCACCGCCACGGGCGCCTCGGCGTGCACCAAGTAAGCCCGCCGCTTGAGCGTCCCCCGGAACTGGCTGCGCGCCACCACCTCTTGCCCGGGGTAGCAGCCCTTTTTGAAGTTCACGCCGTCCACCGACTCGTAATTCAGCATTTGTGGCACAAAGGCTTCCACCACCGGGGCGCTGACGGTGGCCACGCCGCTGTGCACGTCCAGCCATTGCCACAGGCTGGCGTCCAGCTCCGGCAGGTCAGGCACACCACCCGCCGGTGCCAGCCACAGCGCGCGGGCGCGGCCTTGCGCGTCGGGCAGGCGCACCAGCGACACCTCGCCCTGGTCGGCCTTGGCCCAGGTGGGGGCCGGCCAACCCTGGCCGTCGCCCACCAGGCCATACAGCGCGACTTCGGCAGTGGCATCGCTGAGCTTGGCCTTGGCGCGCAGCACAAACATCGACAAACGCTTGAGCGTGGGCGCCAGCAGGTCCTGTGCGCACACTAACCAGATTTCCTGGTGGCTGCGCTTGATGCCCACAAAACTGGCCAGCATGCGGCCCTTGGCCGAGCATAACGCGGCCAGCCGCGCCTGCGACAAGCCCATCAGGGCGAAATCCTGGGTCAGCTGACCGTGCAAAAAGCTGGCTGCGTCATCACCCACCACCCGGATCACGCCCAGTTGCGGAAGCCGCACGGCACCGGCCAGGGCGTTGGCGTCAAAAGGGGCGGGGGCGGGGTGATCGGTCGTCATGCAAAGGGCCTCTTATATGATTTGGGTTGGACCATTTTCCCAAAGGCGCAAGGACCGTGCTCAGAGTGTTGATAAGGCTGTTGCTGGCCGGGTTGATGGGGGCGGTGCTGGCGGCGGCTGCGGGTGCCTGGTGGTGGCAACGGCCTTTGCCCTTACGGCCCGCCGCCGGACAAACCGTGGTGGACGTGACCGTGCCGGCCGGCGCCTCGGCACGAGGTGTGGCTGAAGCCCTGGTGGCCGCCGGCGTCGACACACCGGCCTGGCTGCTGCACCTGGCGTTTCGTGCCTCGGGCGAGTCGCGCCGCATCAAGGCCGGCAGTTACGAGTTGGAGGCCGGCGCCACGCCACGAAGTGTGCTCGACAAACTGGTGCGTGGTGACCAGGCGCTGCGGCAGGTGACGCTGGTGGAAGGCTGGACCTTTCGCCAGGTGCTGGCCGCCTTGCGCGCGGCCGAACACCTGGAAGACGACATCGGCCGCAAGTCGCCGTCAGAGCTCATGGTGCAGCTGGGTTACGCCGGCCGCCACCCCGAGGGGCGCTTTTTCCCCGACACCTACCGCTACGCCAAGCGTTCACCGGCCTCGGGCGTGTTACGCCAGGCCGCGCAGGCCATGCAGCAGCAACTTGACGCTGCCTGGGCACAACGCCAGCCCGGATTGCCGCTGAAAAATGCCGACGAGGCCTTGATTCTGGCCAGCATCGTCGAGAAAGAAACCGGCCAGGCGGCCGATCGTGGCCAAGTGGCCGCCGTGTTCATCAACCGCCTGCGGATTGGCATGCGCCTACAAACCGACCCGACTGTGATTTACGGCCTGGGCGAGCGCTTTGACGGCAACCTGCGCAAACGCGATCTGCAGGCCGACACGCCATACAACAGCTACACGCGCGTCGGTCTGCCGCCCACGCCGATCGCCATGCCGGGCAAGGCGGCTTTGCTTGCTGCCGTGCAGCCGGCGGCCAGCCAGGCCCTGTATTTTGTAGCGCGCGGCGATGGCAGCAGCCAATTCAGCGCCACACTCGACGACCACAACCGCGCCGTGCGCCAATACCAGCTCCAGCGCTGACCCACCCATGCCCTCCCACGGAACATTCATCAGCTTTGAAGGCATAGACGGTGCCGGCAAATCCACTCACATCGAGGCCCTGGCCACGGCCCTGCGCGACCAGGGCCGCACGGTGGTGCTCACGCGCGAGCCAGGCGGCACGCCGCTGGCCGAAAAGCTGCGCGCCTTGCTGTTGCACGACGCCATGGACCCCTTGTGCGAGGCCTTGCTCATGTTTGCCGCCCGGCGCGACCACCTGCAACAGGTGATCGAGCCCGCCCTTGCACGGGGCGAGGTGGTGCTGTGCGACCGTTTCACCGACGCCACCTTTGCCTACCAAGGCCATGGCCGGGGTTTTGACCTGGCCACATTGCGCACCTTGGAGCAGTGGGTGCAGGCGACCCCTGAAGGCATGTTGCGCCAACCCGACCTGACCCTCTGGTTCGACCTGGACCCGGCCATTGCTGCCCAACGTCTGGCCGGTGCCCGCGTGCCCGACAAGTTCGAAGCCCAGCCGGTGGAATTCTTCCGCCGCGTGGCCGCCGGTTACGCCAACCGCATGGCACAAGACGCTGGCCGCTTTGCGCGCATCGCCGCCGACGGGGCGCTGGAAGCCGTGCGGGCCGCCGTGCTCCAGGCCTGTCAACAACAGCCCTGGTGGCAAGGGGGTCGCGCATGAGCACCACGGGATTTCCGCCGTGGCTGCAAGCTCAATTGCAAGCGCTGATGCAGCAGCGGGGTCATGCGCTGTTGCTGACCGGCCCCTCCGGCCTGGGGCAATACGCCTTGGCGCTGGCGCTGGCCAGTGCCTGGTTGTGCGAACACGTCAACGAACAAGGCGCGTGTGGCCAGTGCGAGAGTTGCCATGCCATCAGCGTTCGCACCCACCCCGACCTGTGTGTGCTCATGCCTGAGACCCTGTCCCTGGAACTGGGCTGGCCCCTGGACGAAAAAACGCAGGACAAGATCGACAAGAAGGAGATCAAGGCCAGCCGCTTGATCCGTGTCGAGGCCGCGCGCGAAGCGGTGGCTTTCACCCAATACACGCGCTCGCGTGGTCACACCAAGGTGGTGCTCATCTACCCCGCCGAGCGCATGAACCTGGAGGCCGCCAACACCCTGCTCAAAACCCTGGAAGAGCCAGTGGGGGCAGTGCGTTTCATTCTGGCCACGGAAGCCGCCCACCAGTTGCTCCCCACCATTCGCAGCCGCTGCCAAAGCCATGCGTTGGGTTGGCCGGTCCCGGGCGAAGCCCTGGCCTGGCTGCAGGCCACCAGCGGCGCCGATGCGGCCACCGCCCAGGTGTGGCT
>DASUIK010000385.1:0-9838 GCA_036279795.1 Burkholderiaceae bacterium
TGCGTGGTGTTCAAGCCGGCCGACCTCGTGCCCGGCAGCGCCTGGGCGCTGGCTGAGATCATCAGCCGCAGCGGCATCCCGGCTGGTGTGTTCAACCTTGTCATGGGGCCGGGCAGCCAGGTGGGGCAGACGCTGCTGAACCACACGGACATCGACGCCATCAGTTTCACCGGTTCGGTGGACACGGGCCGGCGCGTGCTGGCCGCTACCGCGCCGCGTTTTGCCAAGGTGCAGCTGGAGATGGGTGGCAAAAACCCGCTGGTGGTGCTGGACGACGCCGACCTCGCGCGTGCCGTGGAATGTGCGGTGCAGGGCAGCTACTTCTCCACCGGCCAGCGCTGCACCGCGTCCAGCCGGCTCATCGTGCAGCGTGGCATCCTGCCGCGTTTCACCGAGGCTGTGGTCGAGCGCCTGAAGACGCTGAAGGTCGATGATGCGCGCGCACCCGGCACCGACATCGGCCCGGTGGTGGACGAGTCGCAGCTCGCGCAGGACCTGTCCTACATCCAGATCGGCCAGGACGAAGGCGCGCGACTGGCCTTTGGCGGGCGCGTGCTGGAACGCGCCACCCAGGGCTTTTATTTGGAGCCCGCGTTGTTCGTCGACGCCGAGCCCGGCATGCGCATCGCACGCGAGGAGATTTTTGGCCCGGTGGCCTGCATCGTGCCGGCCGACAACTTCGAGCACGCGCTGGCGCTGGCCAACGACACGGTCTTTGGCCTGTCGGCCGGCATCTGCACCAGCTCGCTTAAACACGCCACCCAGTTCAAGCGCGAGGCCCAGGCCGGCATGGTCATGGTCAACGCCGCCACAGCGGGTGTGGACTACCACGTGCCCTTTGGCGGGCGCAAGGGCAGCAGCTACGGCCCACGCGAACAGGGCCGTTACGCGGCGGAGTTCTTCACCACCGTCAAGACCGCCTACACGGCGGCTTGATCGATCAACGCACCGGCCGCCCCAGCACCGGGTAGCTGGGGTCGGTGTAGCCAGGCGCGGCCGGGTGGCCAGGCGCCACGCGCTGGTTCACCCAGGCTTCGTCGCTGGGGCGGATCACCACGCCCAGGGCCGGGTAATAGTCTTCCATTTGCGCCAGTGTGCGCGGGCCGGCGATGACCGAGGTGACGGTGGGGTTGGCCAACACCCAGGCGGTGGCGAAGTGGCCGGGTTGTGTGCCCTGGGCTTGCGCGTGTGACACCAGCTCGGCCGCGATGCGCAGCGACACCTCGTTGAACTCGGTCGCCAGGATGCGCGCGTCGCCCCGGCCGGCGCGTGATTCGGCCGCAGGCGGCTGGCCCGGCGGGTACTTGCCGGTCAACACCCCACGCGCCACCGGGCTGTAGGGCACCACCCCCAGGCCGTGTTGTGCACAGGCAGGCAGGATTTCGACCTCGGGCCCCCGGTTGAGCAGGTTGTAGTAAGGCTGGCACACCACGGGCGGCGGCACCCCCAGCGCGCGGCACAGGTGCACCACCTCGGCGATGCGCCAGCCCCTGAAGTTGGATAGCCCGAAATAGCGGATCTTGCCCGCACGGATCAGGTCGCCCAGCGCCATCACGGCTTCTTCGAGGTTGGCGTCGGCGTGGTCGCGGTGCAGGTAGAGGATGTCGATGTGGTCGGTCTGCAGGCGCTGCAGGCTGTTGTCGGTGCTGCGCATCAGCCAGGCTCGCGAGAGGTGGCCCTCGTTGGGCCCGCTGCCAAAGGCGTTGCCGGTTTTGGTGGCCAGCACCCAGTCGTGCCGCTGCCCCTGCAGCAGGCGGCCCACCACCTGTTCCGAGGCCCCCTGGTGGTAGACGTCGGCCGTGTCGATGAAGTTGAGGCCATGGGCGCGCGCCGAGGCCACGATGTCCGCCGCTTCCGCGTCGGGCGTGGCGCCGCCGAACATCATGGTGCCCAGGCACAGGCGCGAGACCTGCAGGTTGCTGCGGCCCAGCCGCTGGTAGGTCATGGTCATGTCGGAGGCCTCGAAGGCGTTGAAAGACGGATTCCGAATATACAAATGTCAAATTAGTATTTGCAATTTGCATGCTGTCTGAGTCATTATTCAGAAATTGAATTCAATGACCATGGAAATCCGACAGCTCGAAGCCTTTGCCGCGGTGATGTCCACCGGCAGCGTGACCGGTGCGGCGCGCCTGCTGGCGCGTTCACAGCCGGCCATCACCCGCCTTGTGCAAGAGCTGGAGGCCGAGGTGGGCTACGCGCTGTTTGCGCGCAGCGGCCCCCGCGTCACGCCCACCGAACAGGGGCACCTGTTGTACGGCGACGTGGAGCGGGCGCTGGGGGGCTTGCGCCAGGTGCAGCAGCGCGCGGCCGAGATCGGGCATGGCAGCCCGGCGCGCCCTTTGGCGCTGGCCGCCACCTCAGCCCTGGCCGTGGGCCTCATGCCCCAGGCTTTGCGCTGCGTGCAGGCCCAGTGGGGCGAGATGGCGGTGCGTCTTCGTTCCGCCGCGCCGGAGCAGGTGGTACAGGACGTGCTCAACGGCGTGGTGCAACTCGCGGCCTGCAGCCTGCCGCTGGAACACAAGGGCCTGGAGGTGCTGTGGACCGCGCAGGCGCCCTGTGTGGCCGTGTTGCCGCAGGACGACCCGTTGGCACGCTTGGCGGTGGTGCCCCTGGCGCAGCTCGCGCAGCGACGCATCGTCACCATGAGCAACCCCTACCGCCTGCGCCACCGGCTCGACGCCGTGCTGGGGTCAGACGCGGCCACGCCGGCGAGCCGCCTGCCTTTGATCGAAACCAATTCCTCCATCAACGCCCAGGCCCTCGTGCGCGCCGGCCTGGGCGTGGCCGTGCTGGAGCCGCTCACCCCCTTGGGGGCCCCCGCGCCCGGCCTGGTGGTGCGTGCGCTCGATGTGGTCATCCCCTTTGAATTTGGCGTGGTCGTGCCCGCCGGGCGGCCCGTGGCCGAGCCGGTGCGGGCCTTGTCCGAGGCCTTGCTGTTGGCCGCCCGTGAACTGCCGGGATGTGTGCTCCACGCGGGCGCCCCTGGCGTTTCTGTTTCCTCTTCCGTTGCTTCTGCCTGATGTCCATGAGCCTGTTGCACGCGTCCGCCCCGGTGGCGGCACCTCTTCCTTCTGACGCCTGTGGCCTGCCGGCGTTGGAGGCCCGGTTGCGCCAGGATTTGTCCTGGCTGTGCCTGCCCGCCCGGCCGTGGGTGCCCGAAGGCCAGGTGGACGGCCAGCCCGTGCTGGACGTGGCCATCATCGGTGCCGGCATGGCGGGGTTGGCCTTGTCCGCATCTCTCAAGCACCTGGGCGTGCGGGCGCGGGCTTTTGATCAATCGCCGCCCGGCTTTGAAGGCCCTTGGGCCACCACGGCGCGCATGGAAACCCTGCGCAGCCCCAAGGAGCTGACCGGTCCCGCACTGGGTTTGCCGGCCCTGACCTTCCGCGCCTGGTTCGAGGCGCAGTTCGGCAGCCAGGCCTGGATCGCGCTGGACAAGATTCCCCGCCTGCAGTGGGCCGACTACCTGCGCTGGTACCGCCGGGTGCTGGCGCTGGACGTGAGCAACCACCAGCGTCTCCTTGACGTGTTGCCCCGCGCCGATGGGGTGGTGCAACTGTTGCTGCGCGACGAAGCACCCGGCGGTGTGGGCGAACACACGGTGCTCGCGCGCCACGTGGTGCTGGCCACCGGGCGCGATGGCCTGGGCGGCCCCTGGGTGCCCGACCTGGCCCGCCAACTGCCGCGTGACCGCTGGGTGCATTCGGCCGACGTGTGGGATGGCGAAAGCATGCGCGGCCAGCGCGTCGCCGTCATCGGTGCCGGGGCTTCGGCCATGGACGCGGCGGCCACCGCACTGGAGCACGGTGCCGCGCGCGTGGACCTGCTGGTGCGCCGGCCCGAGCTGCCGCGTGTCAACAAGGGCAAGGGGGCCGGCAACCCGGGCATGGCCCAAGGTTTCTGGACCTTGCCCGACGAGTGGAAGTGGCGCTTTCGCCGCTACATCAACGTGCAGCAGGTGCCGCCGCCGCATGGCAGCACCTTGCGCGTCTCGCGCCACGCCAACGCGCATTTCCACCTCGGCACGCCGGTGCTGGGCATGCAGGTGCGGGCCGATGGCGCCCTGCGCATCGACACCGGCCAGGGCCCCTTGGCGGCAGACCGCGTGATCTTCTGCACCGGTTTTCGCACCGACTGGGCTCAACGCCCCGAGTTCGCACGGCTGGCGCCGCACGTGCGCGTGTGGGGCGACCGCTTTGCCGCGCCCGATGGCGTGGTGGACGAGGAGCTGGCGGAATCGCCCGACCTCGGTCCCGGCTTCGAGTTCCAGCCCCGTGTGCCCGGGGCCTTGCCCGGTCTGGAGCGCGTGCACTGCTTCAACTACGCCGCCGCGCTGTCGCAGGGCGCGGGCGCGGGTGACATCCCGCAGATCAGCGATGGCGCCCAGCGCCTGGCCCGCCACCTGGCCGCCGGCCTGCTGGCGCAGGACGTGCAGGTGCACTACGACGCCATGCTGGCTTACGCCGAGCCCGAGCTGGATGGCACGGAGTGGACCGTGGCCACCTTCCCGCCCTACGAAGAGGCGGCCCCCACGGTGGCCTCGGCATGACGGCGGGCTGGTTGTTGCGCCGCCTGGGCCAGGCGGTCCTGGTGGTGTGGGCGATGACGCTCATCGTGTTCGTGGGCCTGCACGCCATCGGCAACCCGGTGGACATCCTCGTGGGTGATGACATGAACCAGGCGGAGCGCCTGGCCGCCATCGCACGCCTGGGCCTGGACAAGCCGCTGTGGCAACAGTACCTGGCCTTTCTGGAGGGCGTGCTGCACGGGCAGCTGGGCAAGAGCTTTGTGTACCAGGAAGACGCGGTGCGCCTCATCCTGCACCGCCTGCCCGCCACGCTGGAGCTGGCGGTGGCCGCGCTGCTGCTGGCGGTGGTGCTGGGCGTGCCGCTGGGCCTGTGGGCCGGCATGCGACCCGACAACCCGGTGGCCAAGGCCTTGATGGCCGGCAGCATCGTGGGCTTTTCACTGCCGGCGTTCTGGGTCGCGCTGATGCTCATCATGGTGTTCAGCGTGCAGCTGGGCTGGTTGCCCGCCAGCGGGCGGGGTGAAACGCGCGAGCTGTTCGGCGTCGCCTGGTCTTGGCTCACGCTGGACGGATTGCAGCACCTGGTGCTGCCCGCCTTCAACCTGGCCCTGTTCAAGATTTCGCTGGTGCTGCGCCTCACCCGCGCCGGTGTGCGCGAGGTGCTGCCGCAGGACTTCGTGAAGTTCGCGCGCGCCAAGGGCTTGTCGCCGCTGCGGGTGATGCTGGTGCACGTGCTGCGCAACACCCTGATCCCGCTGGTCACCGTGTTGGGCCTGGAGCTGGGCTCCACCATCGCCTACGCGGTGGTGACGGAATCCATCTTCGCCTGGCCGGGCGCGGGCAAGCTCATCCTGGACAGCATCAACACCCTGGACCGCCCGGTGGTGGTGGCTTATCTGATGGTGGTGGTGCTGATTTTTGTCACGCTCAACCTGGTGGTGGACGTGTTGTACCGCCTGCTGGACCCGCGCGTGCGGCTGGAGGGCGCGGCATGACGGCCCCAACCCCTTTGCGTGTGGTGCGCGAACATTCGCTGTGGTGGCGCGTGTGGAGCGACTTCGCTCAGTCCCGCGTGGCCCTGGCCGGTCTGGTGGTGTTGGCACTGGTGGCCCTGGCTGCGCTGTGTGCGCCCTGGATCACGCCACAAAACCCCTACGACCTGATGCAACTGGACGTGCTGGACGCCCGCCTGCGCCCGGGCAGCCGCAGTGGCGAAGCGGGTTACTTGTACCTGCTGGGCACCGACGGCCAGGGGCGCGACCTCTACTCGGCCATCATCTACGGCCTGCGCATCAGCCTGCTGGTGGGCGTGGGTTCGGCCGTCATCGCGGCGGTGCTGGGCACGTTGGTGGGCCTGCTGGCTGCCTATGCTGGCGGCCGCGTCGACGCCGCCCTCATGCGCCTGGTGGACCTGCTGCTGTCCTTTCCCACCATCCTGATGGCGCTGATGATCCTGGCCTACATGGGCAAGGGCATCGGCAACGTGGTGCTCACCCTGGTGCTGCTGGAGTGGGCCTACTACGCGCGCACGGCCCGTGGCCAGGCCCTGGTGGAGGCGCGGCGCGAGTACGTGGAGGCCGCGCGTGGCCAAGGCATCCCGCCCTGGCGCATCGTCACCGGCCACATCCTGCCCAACTGCATGCCGCCGCTGCTGGTCATCGGTGCCTTGCAGGTGGCGCGCGCCATCACGCTGGAGGCCACGCTGTCCTTCCTCGGTCTGGGCGTGCCCATCACCGAGCCGTCGCTGGGACTGTTGATCGCCAACGGCTACCAGTACCTGCTGTCCAACGAGTACTGGATCAGCGTTTTCCCCGGCCTGGCCTTGTTGGCCACCATCGTCGCCATCAACCTGGTGGGCGATCAGTTGCGTGACGTGTTGAACCCGAGGTTGCAGAAATGAGCGCCCCTTTGCTTGAGGTGCGCCACCTCGTCACCCGTTTCCACACCCGCGCCGGCGTGCTGCCGGTGGTGGATGGCGTGTCGTTCACGCTGCAACGTGGGCGCGTGCTCGGCCTGGTGGGTGAATCGGGCTCGGGCAAGTCGGTCACCGGTTTTTCCATCATGGGACTGGTGGATGCACCGGGCCGCGTGGAAGGCGGCGAGGTGTTGTTCGACGGGCAGGACGTGTTGGCCATGACCGAGCCCCAGCGCCGCGACCTGCGTGGCCGGCGCATGGCCATGATCTTCCAGGACCCGATGGCCACGCTCAACCCGGTGCTGCGGGTGGACACGCAGATGATCGAGGCCGTGCGCGCCCACGCCCCGGTGTCGCAGGCCGAGGCCCGAGAGCAGGCCGTGCGCACCCTGGCGCTGATGGGCATCCCCAGCCCCGAGCAGCGCCTGCTGGCTTATCCGCACCAGCTTTCGGGCGGCATGCGCCAGCGGGTGGCGATTGCCATCGCCATGCTGCACCGGCCCGACCTCATCATTGCCGACGAACCCACCACCGCGCTGGACGTGACCATCCAGGCGCAAATCCTGTCCGAGGTGCAGAAGCTGGTGCGCGAGCACCAGACCTCGCTGATCTGGATCAGCCACGACCTCTCGGTGGTGGCCGGCCTGGCCGACGACATCGCGGTGATGTACGCCGGGCGCATCGTGGAGCAGGGCACGGTGGACCAGGTGCTGGACCACCCCCAGCACCCGTACACACAAGGCCTGATCGGCAGCCTGCCCAGCGCCAACCGGCGTGGCCAGCGCCTGCGCCAGATTCCCGGCATGGCGCCGCAGCTGCTGGACATGCCGGCTGGTTGTGCCTTTGCCGCCCGTTGCGACCGCGCCAGTGCCGCTTGCGGCCAGCGGCCCGATTTGTTGCCCGTGGACGCAGGCGCCCACCAGGTGCGCTGTTTTCACCCAGGCGCAGCCTCTGCGTCCCAAACCGAGGAGGCCCGCTGATGGACACGGCCATGGATGCGGGCGGTGCGGCCGTGCCGCTGATCGAACTGCGTGGTGTGACCCAGCGTTTTGGCCAACGGCCGCCGCCGGGCCCGCTGCGTCGCACGCTGGAGCGCCTGAAGCTGGCGCACGCGCCGGCAGTGACCCACGCGGTGGACGGGGTGGACCTGTCGGTGCTGCCGGGCGAGGTGGTGGGCCTGGTGGGCGAGTCCGGCTGTGGCAAATCCACCCTGGGCCGCATGGCCGCTGGCCTGTTGGCCCCCACCGAAGGAGAGGTGCGGGTGGGTGGCCGGCCCTTGCGCGAGCTGGCCGGCCCCGAGCGCCTCGCTGCGCGGCTGAGCACCCAGATGGTCTTCCAGGACCCGTTCGGCAGCCTCAACCCGCGCCTGCGCGTCTCGCGCATCGTGGGCGAGGCCGCGCGCCTGCACGGGCTGGTGGATGCGGCGGGCGAGGACGACTACGTCTGCACCCAACTCCAGCGCGCCGGCCTGGACCCGTCGCTGCGCCACCGCTACCCACACCAGTTCAGCGGTGGCCAGCGCCAGCGCATCGGCATCGCCCGCGCCCTCGCGGTGCAGCCCAAGCTGCTGGTGTGCGACGAGGCCGTGGCGGCGCTGGACGTCTCCATTCAGGCACAAATTCTTAACCTCTTCATGGACCTGCGGGACCAGCTGGGCCTGGCCTACCTGTTCATCAGCCACGACCTGGGCGTCATCGAACACCTGTGCGACCGCGTGGCCGTGATGTACCTGGGCCGGGTGGTGGAGAGTGCGCCGGTGGAGGAACTGTTTGCCCGCCCCAACCACCCCTACACCCGTGCTCTGCTGGCCGAAATCCCGCGCATCGATCAGCGTGGCGCGCGCTTCAGTGCCATCCGTGGCGAGATCCCCAGCCCCATGGCGCCGCCTTCGGGCTGCCATTTCCATCCCCGTTGCCCGCAGGCCATGCCGCGCTGTGCCACCGAAGTGCCGCGCCTGCGTGGCATCGCGGTGCGCCACGCCAGCGCCTGCCACCTCAACGACGCGGCCTGAGAAGGTGTGAACGAATCCCTCATGCCCGCCTTGGCCGCCAAAAACCACCCGCTCGGGGTTGCAAATGCTCGCCGTGGCATCAGCCACGACTGCGCTTTGCGCCTTGATCGGCCGGCTTTTGACGACCCTTTCGGACACGCAGGACTCATTCACACCTTCTGAGCCGCGCCGCCCTTTTTTTGCTTGTTTGCCCTTCACCTACAGGAGCTTGACCATGACCTTGACCCGCCTCTCTGCCCTGGCCGCAGCGGCCTTGCTCGCCACCGGCGCCCAGGCCCAGAACCTGTCCATTGCCTTCGCCGACCCCATCTCTTCGGTGGACCCGCAGCTGAACAACCACGCGGGTGACCGCTCTCTGGCCTTGCACTTCTGGGACTCCATCATCAACTCGCGCGACGGCGGCAAGTTGGAGCCCGCGCTGGCGTCGAGCTGGCGCCTGGTCGATGACAAGACCTGGGAGTTCAAGCTGCGCAACGACGTGACATGGCAAGACGGAAAGCCTTTCACCGCTGACGACATCGTCTTCTCCTTCCAGCGCGCCCGCAACGTGCCGGGTTCGGTGGCCTCTTACGCGGGCGCGCTGCGTTCGGTCGAGTCCGTGACCGCCAAGGACCCGCACACCGTCATCATCAAGACCGCCACGCCCAACCCCATGCTGCCGCTGGAGATCGCCTCGGTCTACGTGGTGAGCAAACACGTGGGCGAGAAGAGCAAAACCGAGGACTACAACGCCGGCCGTGCGGTGGTGGGCACCGGGCCGTACAAGTTCGTGTCCTACACGCCGGGCGACCGCACCGTGTTCGAGCGCAACCCCAGCCACTACGGCCCCAAGCCGGTGTGGGACAAGGTGATCTACCGCTTCATCAACAACGGTGCGGCGCGCACCGCCGCCCTGCTGGCCGGTGACGTGGACGTGATCGACAAGGTGGCCGTGACCGATGTGGAGAAGCTTCGCAAGAACCCCGCGGTGAGCGTCTATACCTACCCCGGCCTGCGGGTGCTGCTGTTGCAACCCAGCTTCCGCGCGGGCAGCAACGAATTCATCACCGACAACGCCGGCAAGCCGCTGGCCGAGAACCCGCTGCGCGACCAGCGCGTGCGCCAGGCCCTGTCGCTGGCCGTCAACCGCAAGGCCCTGGTGGACCGCGTGCTGCAAGGCACCGTGACCGAGGCCAACCAGTGGATGCCCAAGGGCAGTTTTGGCTTCAACCCCGACATCCCGGCCATCGCCCACAACCCTGAGCAGGCCAAGAAGCTGCTGGCCGATGCCGGTTTCCCGCAGGGCTTCCAGATCACCATCCACGTGCCCGGCGACCGCTACCCGCAAGCGCCCGAGACGGTGCAGGCGGTGGCCCAGTTCTGGAGCCGCATCGGCGTCAAG
>DASUIK010000386.1:0-5071 GCA_036279795.1 Burkholderiaceae bacterium
ACCCGCTGTGTACGAGGATGGGCTGGTACCAGCACGGTCTGCCCCTGGACTTGCACGCGCTGGCCGCCCCGGGCGCCGCCACCGGCAAGCTGCTGGTGCTGGTGCATGGCCTGTGCATGAACGACCTGCAGTGGCTGCGCCACGGCCATGACCATGGCGCCCATCTGGCCGAGGCCCTGGGCTACACCCCCGTGTACCTGCGCTACAACACGGGCCAGCACACCTCCACCAACGGGGCCGAGCTGTCGGCCCTGCTCACATCCCTGGTGGCTTCATGGCCCGTGCCGGTGACGGAGCTGTCCATCCTGGCCCACAGCATGGGCGGACTGGTGGCGCGCAGCGCCTGCCACCAGGCGGCCCAGGCACCAGCGGGTGCCAGCGGGTGGCTGCCCCTGCTGCGCCACCTGGTCTTTCTGGGCACCCCGCACCACGGGGCGCCGCTAGAGCGCGCGGGTCACTGGGTGGATGTGCTGCTGGGCAGCAATGCCTATTCGCGCCCGTTTGCGCGCCTGGCCCAGCTGCGCAGCGCGGGCATCACCGACCTGCGCTACGGCCATGTGCTGGAGTCCGACTGGCAGGGGCGGGACCGTTTTCGCAAAAGCCCCGACCAGCGCACCCCGGTGCCGCTGCCCGCCGGGGTGGCGTGCCATGCGGTGGCGGCCACCCTGGCCGCGCGGCGCAGCCCGGCGGGCGAGCGGCTGGTGGGGGACGGGTTGGTGCCCTTGCACAGTGCGCTGGGCATCCACGATGATCCTTCCAGGACGCTGGGGTTTGCCAAGGCCCGCCAGGCGGTGTTCTACCGCCTGGGCCACCTGGATCTGCTGGCAGACGCGGGCGTGGCCCGGCAATTGCAGGACTGGATGCAGGACCATTGATCCAAGAGTACCCGGACGGCCAGCTTTTTGACGCAAGCGGTGCTTGCCAGGGACCCGGGCGCGGCTACCATGTCGCCGTGCGCTACATAACAAGGAGAATTGAGTGAGTGATGCGAAATACCGCCTGGTGACCCGCAGTGACTTTGACGGCCTGGTCTGCGCGGTGCTGCTCAATGAGCTGAATCTGATCGACGAGATCACCTTCGTCCACCCCAAGGACATGCAAGACGGCAAGGTGCCCATCACGGGGCGCGACATCACGACCAACCTGCCGTATGTGGCCGCCGCCCACCTGACCTTTGACCACCACGAGTCGGAGACCATCCGCAACACCGGCCAGCGCAGCAACCACATCATTTCGGCCACAGCGCCCTCGGCCGCCCGTGTGGTGTATGACCACTACGGCGGCAAGGCCCGTTTTCCGAACATCAGCGACGAGATGATGGACGCGGTGGACAAGGCCGACTCGGCCCAGTACAACCGCGACGAGGTACTCAACCCCAGCGGCTGGACGCTGCTGAATTACCTGATGGATTCGCGCACCGGTCTGGGCCGATTCCGCAATTTCCGCATCAGCAACTACGCGCTGATGATGGACCTCATCAAATACTGCCGCGACCACAACATCGACCAGATCCTGGCCCTGCCGGACGTGGTGGAGCGGGTGGACATCTACCGCGAACACGCCGATAAGGCCAAAGCCCAGTTGCTGGCCAACACCACAGTGCATGGCAACCTGGCGGTGCTGGACCTGCGCAACGAAGAGACCATCTACGCGACCAACCGCTTCATGATCTACGCGCTGTTCCCACAGACCAACATCTCCATCCACGTGTTGTGGGGCCTGCAGAAGCAGAACACGGTGTTCGCCACCGGCAAATCCATCCTGGACCGCAGCAGCAAAACCAATGTGGGCGAATTGATGCTGCAGTACGGCGGCGGCGGTCACCAAGCCGCCGGCACCTGCCAGGTGGACAACGACCGCGCGGCCGAGGTGCTGGCCGCGCTGATCAAACGCATCAACGCCGACGGCTGAAGCGCAAGGCCAGTTCAGCGAAGACCGGCCAGCTGACGCTTCAAGTCCTGCAGTTGAGCAAGCGCCGCTCCGGCCTGCTGTTTGCTCACCAGCAAGCTGCTGGACACCGAAGAGGCCATGCGCGTCGTCAACGTGGCAGACAGCATCGCCTCCTTGCTCCGATCCCCGACAGCGCCCACGCTCAGGGTTGGCCAGGCACTCAGGGCGGCTTGCGCACCTGCCACCTGCTCGGCCGTGAACGGGTAGCAGCCGCTGAGGGTTGCCGAGGCGACGTGGTAGTAGTGGTAACAGCCTTTGAGCCCCTCGTCGCTCAGCTGGAAGCGGTAGAAATCATCGAAGGCCAGGCCCGGCGCGTACAGCGAGTGATTGCTGTAGCGGCTGCTCCACCCCCCCACCATCGTGCCCCCCCACTGGTTGATGCCCCACACGTTGTAGTCCCCGGCATTGACTTCGCTGGCGCGCAGGTGCGCCAGTGTCCAACGCTCGCTGAAGCCCCCATCCAGCACAGCATCGGCCCGCCAGATGCCCAACAGGCCGGCCGACTGGCCACGCGCCTCGGCCACGTCCGCGTTGACACTGGCCCGCAAGGTGATGTGGCGCCCGTTGGGCAGGCGCAAACGCCCTTCCAGGCTGGAGAGCCAGACCCATTCGCTGTCCACACCGGGCAAGGCAACCAGTCTGTGGGGAAGTGCCTCCGACGCTTTCTGCCATGGGCCTCGGTAGGCACCATCCAGGCCGCGCGACAACATCACGACGTACCAGGCCGCACGGCCGTTGTCGCCGAAGGCGTGAACCCCCAGCCGCAGATAGGCACCCTGCTGCTCCAGCAAAAAGCCCAGGCCCGGGTGTTCATCGGACCACCACACCCCGGTCCGGCCGTCGCTGGGGGTACCCGCCACCCCAAACAGGTCGCGCGTCAACGGCCAGGCACCCATGGGCGTGCTCAGACGGGCTGTGGTCGCATCGGCGGAGGCCCAGCGAACCTCGCCCAGATCGGCCAAGGGCCGAGGCGAACGCGCGTCTCCGGTGAGGGTGCCACCGCCATCAAAGGCGATCAAACGCCCGACATACTCGCCCGCCTCTGCATCCTCCACCAAACGTGCGTGGCCCCATGAGGATTGGCCCGTGGCGCCTCGGAACTGCAGGCGCAGCAACATCTCGTCGCCACGCATGTCCACAAAGACCTGATGCGTCGCGTCTGAGGTGTCGCGCCACCAACCGGCCGCAGGTGCCACGACCGTCGACGGCTCCGCGCCAATACTGCTTGCCGACAGTGGACTCTGAGCAGGGAACAATGCGGCCAGCGAAACGGCTGCGGCTGTGTCCAGCATGCCCGCACCGCAACGCTCGGGCACGCAGTCTTTGCCTGTGCCCGTGACAAAAGGCCGGGCAGATGCCTTCAGCAATGCCTCGACCTGAACGGGCGTCAACCCAGGATTGGCTGCCAGCATCAACGCTACCGTTCCAGCGACATGTGGCGCCGCCATGCTGGTGCCACGTTTGCGGCGGTAAGCATTGTCCAGCGCCGGCCCCTGTTTGCCATTGTCGCCCAGGGACAAGATGCCCGGGTCGCTGGCCGCATTGCCCCCTGGCGCCGCCAGCGTCACACCGGCACCAAAATTGGAGTACGACGCCTGTTCGCCGCTTTTGCCCACCGACGCTGTGACCACCAGGCGCTGGCAGCTCGCGAGCACGGTGTCTGAGACGTTCTGGGCCAAGTTGCCAGCCGAGACCACCACCACCACCCCCCGGGCCCGCGCTTCGTCCAAAGCGTTCTGCATTTCGCGCGAGCAGCGGCCACTGCCACCCAAGCTGAGGTTGGCGACGCGGGCCGGATGGGGGTTCAGAGGTGCCCCTGTCACAGGCGCGC
This sequence comes from Burkholderiaceae bacterium, assembly GCA_036279795.1. Lineage (GTDB taxonomy): Bacteria > Pseudomonadota > Gammaproteobacteria > Burkholderiales > Burkholderiaceae_C > Hydrogenophaga. The sequence goes on from DASUIK010000386.1 coordinate 3,782, forward strand.
CGACCGCCCACAACAAGCCATCTGCCACATCGGACATGTAGCCACCGCCGCGACCGAGCACCCGCACGGGGAGCAGGCGCGCCTGCGCATCGACGCCACTGATGCCTGTTGCGTTGTTGCGCTGCGCGGCGATGATGCCGGCCACGTGCGTGCCATGCCAGCCACTGCTTCGAGGGCTGTCGCCTTGAAGCCAGTCCTCGCTGCCATCGACCCAGTCGCCTGGATCGCTGGCGTCGGCATCGCGCCCATTGCCATCGTTGGCGTAACGCACATCCGACACAAAGTCGTAACCGGGCAACACGCGCCCCTGCAAGTCGATGTGCGGAAGCATGCCGGTGTCCAGCACAGCCACCACCAGGGATGGGTTGCCAGAAGTCAGTGTCCAGGCCGCCTGCGTTTGAACACCCGCCGGCGCAAGATCAGCGGGTGCCAAGCTCCATTGCTCGCCCCAACGCGTGTCGTTGGGTGCCACAGCGTCGGACGACACGCGGGCATCCGGCTCGGCGTACGCCACCGCGGGGTTTTCCTTCAGGCGTTGGATCACCGCCGCCACCTCGGCCGTGCCCATGGCCTTGGGCAAGGCCATGACCACGCTGCCGCCGCCCGTCTGACGCACGCTGCGCAGGGCAACGCCAGCGTGCAGGCTCAGGGTTCGAGCGTACTCGGCCGCACGTTCCTCAAATTGTTGGCCGGCCAAATCGGCCACCAGCCGCACCAGGATCTGGTCGGTTTGCGCCACCGAAGCCGCACCAGTGGACATCACGTTGTCGAGCGAGGTGTCCACCGGGTCGCCCACCGGCGTGGACACACGGTTCTCTCCACCACCGCCACAAGCCGTCAGTGCCGCGCACATGACCAGAACGCCCAGCTCGCGGCACATGCGTGCCCCCCTGGCGGCATTTGACCCGTGTTCCATGACTCCCCCCAAAACGTCAATCAATGCAAGACGTTTTCAGGATAGCACCGTTTATTGTTGAATCGAGCCAATAATTAACATGAATTTACCATTTAATTGCAATTGTCAATTAGATGATGGAACTATTTTGCCTTTTATTGGAAGAATGTTGCGTCGATCAGCGCCGAAGCCACCGAGGCACCCGAAACCGAACAATAGACGCGTAGGCCCACAGGTAACTGACCACAAACAGCAGCGTCATCGCCATCAAGACCCCCGTGTGGCGCCAGAACAGCACCGCCGGTACCACGGTCAACAAGGTGAAGCCCCACAGGTAGGGTGAGGTACGGTTGTTGCGCATCAGCATGCGGCGCGACTCATCGTCGTGAAACACG
>DASUIK010000387.1:0-4092 GCA_036279795.1 Burkholderiaceae bacterium
GCTGAAGTTCTCGCACCTGGTGGCGGTGTTCAAGAAGTCGGTGCTCTCCAGCGCGGTGATCATGTTCATCATCGCCAACGCGGGCCTGTTCGCCTTCCTGATCACGCGTGCGGGCATCCCGGAGGCCATTGGCCTGTGGCTCAAGGAAGTGCTGCAGTCGCCGGCTTACTTCCTGCTGGGCGTGAACGCGGCGCTGTTTGTCATCGGCATGTTCATCGAAACCTCGGCGGCCATCATCGTGCTGGCCCCCATCCTGGTGCCTGTGGCGGTGTTCTTTGGCATCGACCCAGTGCACTTCGGCATGATCATGGTGGTCAACCTGGCGCTGGGCATGATCACGCCGCCGTTTGGGGTTAACCTGTTCGCGGCGTGCACGGTGGCCAAGATTTCGCTGGACCGCATCATCGGCCACCTGCTGCCCTTCGTGCTGGTCATCCTGGGCTGCCTGGCCTTGATCACCTACATCCCGCAGATCTCGCTCACCCTGCGCGACATCGTCTTTGAAAAACCGCCCGTCGCCTCCCCCGCGCCTGCGCCCGCCATCGGCCCTCAGTAACCTCTGCACCACCATGTCCGACCGCATCCACGCCAGCTACTGGCTCGAAACCCCCGACGACCCCGCGCGCGCCGCCGAGGTGATTGCGGGCGAGCAGTCCAGCGGCACCTTCCTGGCTCTGGCCAATGAAACCCCCGAACTCAAGGCCCGCTGCGGCGCGCGCGTAGAGCGGCTGGAGTTGCTCGACGCGGTGGACCAGCCCAGCCTGCCCGGGCGCTACAAGCCCGGCGCGCGGTTCCAGCGCGCGCGGCTGGAGTTGTCGTGGTCGGTGGAGAACATGGGGCTGAGCCTGCCCAACGTGATGGCCACCGTCGCGGGCAACCTGTTCGAACTGCAGTGTGTGTCGGGCCTGCGCATCACCGATTTGCGCCTGCCCATCGCCTTTGCCCAGGCCTGTCCCGGTCCGGCCTTTGGCATCGCCGGCACGCGCCGCCTGGCCGGTGTGACGCAAGGGCCACTGATTGGCACCATCATCAAACCCAGCGTGGGCCTCAACCCCGAGCAGACCGCAGCCGAGGTGCGCCAGCTGCTGGCCGGTGGCATCGACTTCATCAAGGACGATGAGCTGCAGGCCGACGGCCCCCATTGCCCGTTTGACGAGCGCGCGCGCGTCGTGATGCGTGAAGTGAACGCTGCCACCGAGCGCCTGGGCCGCAAGCCCATGTACGCCTTCAACCTCACCGGCGATCTGGACGAGATGAAACGCCAGCACGACCTGGTGCTGTCGCTGGGCGGCACCTGCGTGATGGTGAGCCTCAACTCGGTGGGTCTGGTGGGCCTGCGCGAACTGCGCCGCCACAGCCAACTGCCCATCCACGCGCACCGCAACGGCTGGGGCTATCTCAGCCGTCACCCCGCGCTGGGCTGGGACTACGCGCCCTGGCACACGCTGTGGCGTCTGGCCGGGGCCGATCACCTGCACGTCAACGGCCTGGGCAACAAGTTCAGCGAAAGCGATGCCGAGGTGGCCGCCGCCGCACAAGCGGTGCTCAAGCCCTTGTGGGCCGACGCACCCATGGCCGCCATGCCGGTGTTCAGCTCGGGCCAAACCGGCCTGGTGGCCGCCGCCACCCACGCCGTGGCCGGGGGCACCGACCTCATCTTCGCGGCCGGCGGCGGCATCTTTGGCCACCCCGGCGGCGTGGCCCAGGGTGTGAGCGCGCTGCGCCAGGCGTGGGACGCGGCGGTGGCGGGGGTGGATTTGCAGGCCCACGCCGCGCGCCACCCCGAGTTGAAAGCCGCATTGGGTTTCTGGTGAAAACATGACCGACACCGCCTTGCCCGCCGGCCCGCTGCTGGCCTACTACGGCGACGACTTCACCGGCTCCACCGATGTGATGGAGGCCTTCACTGCGGCCGGGGTGCCCACGGTGCTGTTTCTGCGCACCCCCGGCCCCGAGTGGGTGCAACGTTTTGCCCACATGCGCTGCATAGGCCTGGCCGGCACGGCGCGGGGTCACACGCCCGCATGGATGCGCGAGCACCTTCCCGCCGCCTTCGCCAGCCTTCAGGCGTTTGGTGCGCCGCTGCTGCACTACAAGGTCTGCTCCACCTTCGACTCCAGCCCCGAGCGCGGCAGCATCGGCCAGGCCATCGACCTGGGGGTGCCGCACCTGCGTGGGCGCTGGTCGCCCATGGTGGTGGGCGCACCCCGCCTGCGCCGCTACCAGGCCTTTGGCCATTTGTTTGCGGCCATGGGTGATGCGGTTTACCGGCTCGACCGGCACCCCACCATGTCGCGCCACCCGGTCACGCCCATGGGCGAGTCCGACCTGCGCATGCACCTGGCGCGGCAGACGCCACGCCGCATCGAGTTGATCGACCTCGTGACCCTCAAGGCGGGGCAGGGCGATGCCGCCTTGCGCGCGCTCATGGGCGATGACGTGCCGGTGGTGATGCTCGACGTGGTGGACGAAGACACACTGGCCGAGGCCGGCCGGCTGGTGTGGGAACACCGGGGCGAGGGGCTGTTCGGCGCCGCCTCCTCGGGCCTGGAATACGCGCTGGCCGCGCACTGGCGCCGCAGCGGCGCCTTGCCCGAACCCGCCGCGCTGCCGCCCACGCAGGCGGTGCCCGCCATCGCAGCCATCAGCGGCAGCTGCTCGCCCATGACGGCGGCGCAAATCACCTGGGCGGGCGAACACGGCTTTGCCACCGAGCGGCTGGACGTGGGCGCGGTGTTGTGGCCAGCGCGCCGCGAAGCCGAAATCGCGCGCGTGCTGACCGTGGCGCTGGCCGCCTTGCAAGCCGGCCGCAGCCCGCTCATCTACTCCGCCGCCGGCCCGGACGACCCGGCCGTGACCACCTTTGCCGCCCAGGCCGAGGCGGCGGGTTGGAGCGTGGCCGAGGCCAGCGCCCGCGTGGGCGATGCCCTGGCCGAGACCATGCGCCGCTTGGTCGCGGCCTCGGGTGTGCGACGCCTGGCCATCGCCGGCGGCGACAGCTCGGGCGCCGTGGCCAGTGCCCTGGACATCGCCGCGCTCACCGTGGCCGCGCAACTGGTGCCCGGCGCGCCGCTGTGCCGTGTGTGGTCCGACGCGCCGGGCATGGACGGCATGGAGGTGGTGCTCAAGGGCGGGCAGATGGGGCAGGCCGACTTCTTTGGCCGCGTGTTGCACGGGACCGTTTGAATGGCCTGCCTGCGGTATGCTTTTCGCCCATGAGTGTTGAGCAGATACAGCGGCGCAAGATTTACCAGGAGGTGCTGGACCGCCTGCTGCTGCGCATACGCGCGGGCGAGTGGAAACCGGGCGACCAACTGCCCTCCGAGCGCGAGCTGATGGAGTTCTACGGCGTGGGCCGCCCGGCGGTGCGCGAGGCGCTGCAGGACATGGCCCGCTCCGGCATCGTCGAAATCGCCCACGGCGAACGTGCCCGCGTGGTGGTGCCCACGGCCGATCTGCTGATCGAGCAGATCGCGGGCGGCGCCCAGCACCTGCTGCGCATGCAGCCCGACATGCTGGAGCACCTCAAGGACGCGCGGGTGTTCCTGGAGGCCGGCCTGTGCCGCATTGCCGCCGAACGCGCCACCGACGCCGACGTGGCCCGCTTGCGCGAGCGCCTGGAGGACCACCGCGCCGCGCTCTCGGCCATGGACGAGTTCCTGCAGCGCGACATGCTGTTCCACCGCGAGATCGCCACCATCGCCGGCAACCCCATCTTCCCGGCCATCGTCGAAGCCCTGTTCAACTGGGCCAGCGCCTACTACCAGACCATCGTGCGTGCGCCTGGCGCCGAACACGTGACCCTGGCCGAGCACACCCGCATCCTCGACGCCATTGCCGCGCGCGATCCGGCGGCCGCTGAGACCGCCATGCGCGACCACCTGTTGCGCGCCAGCGATCTGTACCAGACGGTGCCGCAGCCCGCGGGCAACTGATCGGGTCTCTCAGCCCAGCAGGCGTCGGGCCGCCAAGGCGGGCGACTCACAGCTTTCGCAGGCCGCCAGTGCGCGCGACGTTTGTTCTCGGGTCTGCTCCACCAGGTAGTCCACAAAGGCGCGGGTGCGTTGCGGGATGAATTTGCGGCTGGGCAGG
>DASUIK010000388.1:0-4314 GCA_036279795.1 Burkholderiaceae bacterium
GCAGATGGCGTCAACGTCTGGGCCATGCTCAGGTCACGCGCGATCTGTATCCGGGCCATGGGCGTCAGTTGGCTTTCTGGCAGCAGCCCGCAGTGGCCGTTTCGGATGTTGTCGCGCTGACGCGCCAGGGCTTCCGGCGTCAGCCGCGCGTCCAGCGAAGCATCGGTCATCGCCGCCCGCATTTCGTTGCGGGGCAGGTTGCCACCGAGCACGGGCACACCAGCGCGCACGGCCGTCATCACCACCGGGCCATATCGCATCCAGGGCCAACCGGCGTCGTCCCACGCCAGTCGGGACCGAACATCCGCCTCCGTGGCGTCTGTGGCCACGCCCCGGGTGTGGGCACCCCGCTCTGCCATTTCCAGCACCAGCGCGGTCAAGCGTTCGGATTGCGCCAAGTGGGCCACGGTGGCACGCTCCAGCGCCTGATGGGCGTCGGCGTCGTGCTGCTCGCCCAGCAACAGCAGTTGGTGGGTCGGCATCTCGCTCAGTGCGGCGGGCACGTCGGCGGGCGACAGCACGCCCAAAGGCCGGGTGGCGCAGCCTGCCAAGACCACCGCCAGCAGCAGGCACGGCATGTGCGTCGTGAGGCGAAGGGGTTTCATGCCCCGATACTATCGGGGCTCTTGGGTGGCGTGCCGCTGCCTTTCCTTTGACATCCCCCGTACGTCATGATGGTTTCGCGTGCCCCGCGCGTGGGTTTTGCTGTTCGTGTGTTGGGCACGTTGGCGCTGGCTGCGGCGGCAGCCGTGCTGTGTGCCTGGTTGCACACCCCCATTCCCTGGATGCTGGGACCTCTGTTGGTGACGGCGGTGGCCTCGTTGACCGGTGCACCCACCGCCAGTTGGGCGCCTCTGCGCAACGGCGGGCAGTGGGTGATCGGCACCGCACTGGGTTTGTACTTCACACCCCAGGTGGGGGCGCTGGTGGCTGGGCTGTGGTGGGCGATCGCGCTGGGCATCGCGTGGGCATTGCTCATGGGTTGGGGTTTTGGACGCTGGCTGCAGCGCGTGCATGCTCCACATCTGTCGGCCTTGAGCGTGCAGCAGCTGCGTGCCACCACCTATTTCGCGGGCGCCATCGGCGGGGCATCTGAAATGACGCTGCTGGCTGAAAGGGCGGGCGCGCGCACGGACCTGGTGGCTTCAGCGCACAGCCTGCGGGTCTTGCTGGTGACGGTGTGCATCCCCTTTGGCATGGCCTTCTGGGGGGTGAGCGGTCTGGACTTGGCGCCGCCAGGTGTGCGCACGGTGGCTGGGCCCGGTCTGGCCCTGCTGGCCGTGTGCACGCTGGTGGGCGCCTTGGTGGCGCGGCGCCTGGGGCGGGCCAACCCCTGGTTCATGGGGGCGCTGTTGGTGGCCATGGGCGTGACGCTCAGTGGTCAGGTCTGGTCGGCCATTCCCTCGGTGCTGTCGAATGCCGCCCAACTGGTGATCGGTGTCAGCCTGGGGGTTCGCTTCACACCCGCTTTCATGCACACCGCGCCACGCTGGCTGGGCTCGGTGGCCATCGCTTCGCTGGTGATGATGGGGGTGTGCGCCTTGTTCGGTTGGGGGCTTGCGCAGCTGATTGGCCAACACCCGGCCACCATGATCCTGGGCACCTCGCCCGGCGGCATTGCCGAGATGTCCATCACCGCCAAGGTGTTGCAACTGGGCGTGCCAGTGGTCACAGCGTTCCAGGTGTGCCGCCTGGTGGCGGTGCTGGTGTTGGCCGAGCCGCTGTACCGCTGGTGGGTGGCGCGTTCGCCGGCCTGAAACAACAACGCCGGCGCGGGGCCGGCGTTGACAGGTGACATCTGGTGCGCTTCAGTGCATGACCACCGGCATTTGCGCCAGCACGGCATAGCCTTCCAGCGTGTCTTCCACCTCTTCCTGGCTGGGCGCGTTCTGCTGCCAGGCGCTGATGCGCTGCTGGAACATCTCGGCCCAGGAGCCGTCGAGGAAGATTTCCTTGCCCGAGCGTTTGTCCACGATTTCGAAGCCGTGGCGAGCCAGCTGCGGGCCAGCGGGCGCGGTGTCGCGGTCCTGCGTCGCGTCGGTCTGGATGTGGACCACCGCGAAAGATTCAGAGTCGTAGAGCATGTGCATGGTCGAAATGTCCTTGAAACTGAAAACACCTGCTGTTGCAGGGCCGATCACCTTTGTGAGGTATATCGGCTTTCAGCATACCGGCTATATGGGCCGTTGGGCGGAAATTTCAAGTTCCCGGTGGTTTCACGGGGTGATCAGTCGCTGGTCCGCCACATCGCCGTTGGCCTGGGTGATGCGCATGCGCACCGGCAGGTGGCCCTGCGCCGGCGCAAGCCACAGGTCCACCGTCGTGTCGAACTCCTTGCGTGGCAGGCGCCGCAGATGCAGGGCGGCCATGTCGCCTTTGGGCAGGGCGATGGTCTCCATCCCTTTGATTTCAAAGGTCCAGGTTTCCGAGTCGCGCACGCCACTGGTGGGGATATGGATCGTCTGCCCGGCCGCAAAGCGCTCTGGCCGGGCGTGCACCAGGCCGGCCAATTGAAAAAACACGCTCAGGCGGTCCTGGTGGCCGGGCAGCAGTGGGGCGTCGGGCGAGTTGGCGCTGTAGCGTATGCGCCCGCCCGCCTCATCAAAGTGGGCGGCCCGTTCGCTGCGGGTTTTTTCCGAGAAGCGCAGCGGGTGCAGTCCATGCGCACCCAGCCGCCCCTCGCTGAGCTGCACGCGGGTGCCCAGAAAGGCCATGCCAATGGCCATGTGCAGGCGGTAGCGTTCGCCATCGTGTTGCCACGCCAGCGTACCTTTGAAACTTTGTGGGATGCCCCGGTATTCCACATGCACCTCGTAGTCCAGCTGGGCCGACGGCGGCGGGGCAAACGGCGTGACGGAGGGGACCTTGGCATCGTTGCCTGTGCTGGCGCTGGCCACCACCACGTCTGGCTCGTTGGGTGGTGGTGGGGCGCTGGTCGCGGCATCTTCAGAAGGTTCCGGTGCTGGCTCGGGAGGCGGTGCCGGCGGGGGGCTTTCCTGGGCGGGTGGTGTCAAGGCGCTTGGTGCCAGGGTGGGGCGTGACGGGCGGGCGGCAGTGGGGCGTGGTGTGGCTGGTGGGGCCGCTGTCGGCACGGAGCGCGCCACTGGCGCCAGCACCACGGTGCGGGTCTGCAGCGCGGGCGGGTTCGTGGGCGTTGGTGCCGGATCGCTCGCCGGCAGCAGGGGCGAGGCCAGCAGCCAGGCGTGCGCTGCCAGCACCACAGCGGCCAGTGTGATCAGGCGCCAGGGCGTGCGGCGGGGGCTCGGAAGGGCGCGATTCATGTTGGGAATACCATCGCCAGAATACCAAACACCCCGCACTCAACATGAAACTTGCCACCTACAAGGACGGCTCGCGCGACGGCCAACTGGTCGTTGTCTCGCGTGACCTAAGCACCGCCCACTACGCCACCGGCATCGCCAACACCCTGCAGCAGGCGCTGGACGACTGGAACTTCATTGCGCCGCAGCTGCAGGACCTGTACGTCACCCTCAACCACGGCAAGGCACGCCACAGCTTTCAGTTTGACGCCCAGCGCTGCGCTGCGCCGCTGCCACGTGCCTTCCAGTGGGCGGACGGTTCGGCGTACATCAACCACGTCGAGCTGGTGCGCCGCGCACGCGGCGCCGAGGTACCGGCCAGCTTCTACACCGACCCACTGATGTACCAGGGCGGCAGCGACGACCTGCTGGGACCCTGCGACCCGGTGGTGGTGCCAAGCGAGGCCATGGGCATCGACTTCGAAGCCGAGATCGCCGTCATCACCGGCGACGTGCCCATGGGTGCCGACGCCGATCAGGCCCTGGCCGGCGTGCGCCTGCTGATGTTGGCCAACGACGTCAGTCTGCGCAACCTCATCCCCAACGAGCTGGCCAAAGGCTTCGGCTTTTTCCAGAGCAAGCCGGCCACCGCCTTCAGCCCGGTGGCCGTCACGCCCGACGAGCTGGGCGACGCCTGGCAGGGCGGGCGCGTGCACCTCACCCTGCAAAGCAGCTGGAACGGCCGCAAGGTGGGCATGTGCGACGCCGGCCCCGACATGACCTTCCACTTCGGTCAGCTCATCGCCCACATCTGCAAAACACGCCGCGTGCGCGCTGGATCCATCGTGGGCAGCGGCACCGTGAGCAACCCAGGTGTCGAGCAGGATGGCCACATGGAATGGCCCAAGGGCTACAGCTGCATCGCCGAAAAGCGCGCCATCGAAACGATCCAGGGTGGCGCGCCCAAGACCGAGTACATGAAGTTCGGCGACACCATCCGCATCGAGATGAAGGGCAAGGACGGTCAGAGCATTTTTGGCGCCATCGATCAGGA
>DASUIK010000389.1:0-3799 GCA_036279795.1 Burkholderiaceae bacterium
TTGCCGATGATGATTTCGGCCACACCCGGCTCTTTGCAGGCCTCGCGGGTGTAGTACTCGTCGCGGTAGATGAACATGATGATGTCCGCGTCCTGCTCGATGGCACCGGATTCGCGCAAGTCGCTCATCATGGGGCGCTTGTCGGTGCGTTGTTCCACACTTCGGTTGAGCTGCGACAAGGCGATCACCGGGCACTGCAACTCCTTGGCCAGCATCTTTAGGCCGCGTGAAATTTCGCCCAGCTCGGTCGCGCGGTTGTCGCCCCCGCCGCCGCTGGAGCCACTCATGAGCTGCAGGTAGTCCACCACGATCAAGCCCAGCTTGCCACACTGGCGCGCCAGTCGTCGCGCGTTGGCCCGCAACTCGCTGGGTGTGAGGCCAGGCGTTTCGTCGATGTGCAGCGACACTGTGCGCAGCTTCTCGATGGCCTCGGTCAGGCGCGGCCACTCGTCGTCGGTGAGTTTGCCGGTGCGCAAGTGGCCCTGGTTGATGCGGCCGATGGAACCCACCACACGCACGGCCAACTGAGAGGCACCCATTTCCATGGAGAACACCGCCACCGGCAGGCCTTCGTTCAGGGCCACGTGTTCAGCGATGTTGATGGCGAACGCCGTTTTACCCATCGAGGGACGGGCCGCCAGCACCACCAGGTCACCGGCCTGCAGGCCAGAGGTCATGCGGTCCAGGTCGATGAAGCCGGTGGGCACGCCGGTCACGTCGGCCGGGTTGTCGGCCATCTCCTGCACCCGGTCCAGCAACTGCACCACCAGGGTGTCCATGCTCTGGAAACCCTGCTTCATGCGCGAGCCTTCCTCGCCGATGTTGAAAATCTTCTGCTCGGCTTCGTCCAGGATCTGCGCCACCGCCCTGCCCTGGGGGTTGAATGCGTTGGTGGCGATCTCATCGCTGGCCGACAGCAGTTTGCGCAGCACGCCACGCTCACGAACAATTTCGGCGTAACGGCGTATGTTGGCCGCGCTCGGCACGTACTGCGCCAGCGAGTTGAGGTAGGCCAATCCACCCACCTCCTCGGCCCGGCCCTGGCTTTGCAGCTGCTCAAACACCGTGATCACGTCGGCGGGTTTGGAGCCGTTGATCAGCGCCGACACGGCGGTGAAGATCAGCCGGTGTTCATAGCGGTAGAAGTCGGTGTCCTTGAGCAGGTCGCCCACGCGGTCCCAGGCCCCGTTGTCCAGCAACAGCCCCCCCAGCACGCTCGACTCGGCCTCGATGGAGTGCGGCGGAATGCGCAACTGCGCCACTTCGCGGTCTGCACTGAAGGCGCTGTCATCGAGGGCATCAAAAGAGGTCGGCACGGCGGCGGTCATGAGCATCCTGAACAAACACAAATGGTATTCCAGCTTGGCGCAGTGCCTGTGGACAAGCCTGTGGATGGCGTGTGGGCCAGGTGTGGGTGGCACGTGAAATACCCACCCGGCCGACCGGCGGAGCTTTCAGCGCAGCCGGATTTCCACCGCGGTGCGGCCGGGCTCGCTGCTCACGTGCAGGGCCGCCCCAATGGCTTCGGCCCGCTGCCGCAGCGATGCCAAACCGTTGCCCGACGCCGCACCGATATCAAAACCCACCCCATCGTCCACCACCCGCAACACCACGTCGCCCTGCGCCACCAGTGCCTGAAGGCGCATCTCGTGGCAGTGGGCATGTTGCAGCACGTTGGAAATGGCCTCAAACAACATGTACTGCAGTTGCCGCATGTCGTGGTGGCTGAGGCTGGCCACCAGGGGCAGCTCGTCCACCTCCCACCGCAATTCAATGTCCAGCGCGGCAAAGCGGGGCTGCAGGCGGTAGCGCAGGTTGGCGAGCAACGCGGCCACGTCGCCCGCGGGCAGGTTGATGGCGTCGATGCTGAGCTTGAGCTGGTCCAGCGCGTCACGCAAGGTGTGCTGCAGCTCGTCCGACGTGGAACGCCCTGACTGCAATTGGCGCAACGCGGCGGAGATGTGCGAGCCAACGCCATCGTGCATGTCGCGCAGGATGCGGCTGCGCTCGGCCACCCGCTCCTGCTGGCGCGCCAGCTCTTCAAGCCGGCGGTAGCTCTCGGTCAGTTCGGCCTCGCGTTCAGCCACACGCTGGGTCAGCGCCTCCATGAGCTCCAGGTTGCGGTCGTTGGCGATTTTGAAACGGTTGACCACAAACAGCGCCAAGGACACCCCGAACAACAGCGAGGTGTAGCGCAGGTAGGTGTATTCGCCGTAGGCCGGGCTGATGTAGAACACCAGCAGGTCGCGCAGGCCCGCAATCGCGTTGATGATCATGGCCAGCGCCACGAGACGGTGGGTCAGGTCGGAACCCCGGCGAAACGCCTGCACACCAAACAGCGCGCCAACAGCCAGAAAGGCCACGCCAATCACTGCGTACCAGAGTTGCAGCAGCCAGGGCACACCGGCGACAAGGGCGATGGCGGCAATGGGCAGGCCCGCGAGCAGACTGAGCCAGAACAACCACCTCGGCCAGGTCTGCACCTGGATGCGCCCCCATACCCCGACGGCCACACAAAACGTGCCGATGCACACCGCCCAGGCACTGAGCGCGAAGGCGGGCACCAATCCCCAGGCCGGCCAAGGAACCGGGGGGTTCTCCATCAACACGTCGCCCACCCGCAGGCTCCAGAAAATGTCGGCCATCGCCACCAGCAGGTACACGGGATCGCGGCGGCGGCGCACTCGCCGATCGGCCTGGGGTTCAAAGCGGTATTGGGTCAACCACAGCGCCAGCGACAGGCCGGCAGATACCAGGCTCACACTCAGCACGACCTGAGCGCCGGTCACACGCCACCAGTGGTCGGTGTTGAAAATGTCACGCACCTGGGCAGCGTCGCCAATCGTCACAGGAGTCAGCCCGGCACTGCGCATGGCATCGGCTCGGATGTGAATGACCAATTCGTTGTGTGTGCGCAGCAGGCCCGCAGGCAGTGGCACAAAACGCGGCACATGGCTGATGTCACTGGTGTTGGGCTGGTTCACCGCACCGTGCTGATCCACCAACACGCCATTGAGCCAAATCTCGTAGGCATTGCCCAAGCGGCGGGTGTGCAGCGCCTGCGGACCACGGGGGGCCGAAGGCAGCTCGAACACCATCGCGAACGTCGCCTGCCCGCTGCGCCCCGTGAAGTGGGCGTCCCAGGCATAGGGCAGCTTCACGTCGCTGCTGGACACCCGGCTGTCCACCAAGGTCAAGGCCCTGGCATCTTCCAGACGGATCCATTCGGCCCGCAGCGGCATCGACACCATCAACAACACCAGCCACAGCACCCAGGTGCCCAGGGTACCCCGGACGGGGTGGCCGCTCATGTCAGAGCAAGCCAATGCGGGTGGCCTCGTAAACGGCTTCGTTCTTGGAATGGACCGCGAGTTTGCCGTACAGGCCTTTGATGTGGGTTTGCACCGTATGCACGGAGATGGACTTGATGCGGGCGATTTCTGCGTACGAAAAACCCCGGGCGATCAATTCGAGCACCTCCTGTTCGCGGCTGGACAACTGGGGGCGCTCGTGCACCTGACCATCGTCGGCGGCCTCCCCATTCACGGGTACGGTCGCAACGTTGGCAGGCACACGCGGCTTGCGATGGCGGAACTGCGACAAAACCCGCCGCGCGATCATGGGCGAGATGGGCGACGCGCCGGCCTTCATGTCCAGAATGGTCTGGGCGATGTTCTCGGGTGTCGCATCCTTGTGGATGTAGCCCAGGGCGCCCGCCTCGATCGCGGCCAGCACGTTTTCTTCGTCCCCAAACATGGAAATCACCAAGGCTTCGGCAGACGGGCAGCGCCGAGCGGCG
>DASUIK010000390.1:0-2168 GCA_036279795.1 Burkholderiaceae bacterium
GCAGCACTGCTTGCGCAGGTCCACGCTCTGGTACATGGCCTCTTCGCCGTGCTGCTTGACGAACTTGATGGTGGCCTCAGCCTTGGGGCGGTAGACCTCGACGCTGCGGGCGTAGCGTTGCTCGATTTTGCCGATCAGGCCCAGCGTTTCGGCATGCAGTTTGCCGGTGTCGAGCACGAAGATGCCCGAGCTGATGCCGGCCAGGTGGATCAGGTGGGTGACCACCATGTCTTCCACGCCCAGGCTGGAGGCCTGGGTCAGCGGCTGGTGCTCGGTCGCCACGCGCTGCAGCAGCGCGATGCTGGCGGCCACCTTGGCCTCAAAGGTGGCCGAGGGGCGGTTGTAGAGGGCGATGGCGCTCATGCGGGGTGGCCTTTCAGGCGGCCTGGCGGGCAAACAGAGGGGCGGGTTGTTCCACGTCGCCCTGGTAGAAGGCGCTGTAGTGGCGCAGCAGTTTTTCGCCCACGGGCAGGCTCTGGTCGGCGCGCAGCACGGCGGCGCTGAAGCCGCAGCGCTTCATCTGCAGCAGCTGGTCCACCAGCACGTCGCCGGTGGCCACCACGGTGCCATCAAAACCGCGGCGGCGGCGCAGTTCCACCGCCTGGCTGAAGGCTCGGCCATCGGTGAACTTGGGAAAGTGCAGCACTACGGTGGCGACGCCGTCGAGATTCACGCCTTCGACGTCGGTGTCGTTGGCCACGCTCAGCACGCCAGTGCCTTCAAGCAAGGCGGCTTGGGACGCGTTTTGGGATTCGATCAGTTGCATGTGGGTTCTCCAGGGCGGCTCAGGCGCCCTCAGTGACGGCGTCGGCGGCGGGCGTGCGGGCGGTGGCCACGCGCACCGCGTTGGCGGCGGCCTTGAAGGGCTCGTGACCAATGCGCTTCAGCGCGGTGATGAAGTTCTCGCCGCTTTCACGTTGGGCACGGTAGACGTCGAGGATGGCCTCGACGGCTTCGGTCACTTCATTGGCGGCAAACGAGGGGCCGACCACCTTGCCGGCTTGGGTGGGGCCGCTCAGTGCCGAACCGTCGGAGCCGGCCAGCGTGATCTGGTACCACTCCTGCCCGTCCTTGTCCACGCCCAGGATGCCGATGTGGCCGCTGTGGTGGTGGCCGCAGCTGTTGATGCAGCCGCTGATGTGCAGGTCGATCTCACCCAGGTCGTGCAGCTCGTCCATATCCTGGAAGCGGGCGGTGATGGCCTCTGCCACAGGAATAGAGCGCGCGTTGGCCAGGTCGCAGAAATCGCCGCCGGGGCAGGCGATCATGTCGGTCAGCAGGCGGATGTTGGGCTTGGCCAGGCCCAGGCGGCGAGCCTCGCGCCAGACTTCCGGCAGCTGGTCGCAGCGCACCCAGGGCAGCAGCAGGTTTTGGTCGTGGGTCACGCGCACTTCACCGGCGCTGTAGCGGTCGGCCAGGTCGGCCACGGCGTCGAGCTGGTCGGCGGTGGCGTCGCCCGGGGCCTGGCCCAGGCGCTTGAACGACAGGGTGACAGCGCGCAGGTCGGGGTTCTTGTGCGGGGCCACGTTCTGCTGCAGCCAGCGGCCAAACTCCACGTCGTCCTCGGCGGCGGCGCGCAGGATGTGGGCGATCTTGGCGTCGGCGCTCTTGCGGTCGCAGGCCAGGGCGGGCGGCGCGAAGTGGGCGGCCACGCGCTCATATTCGGCGGCGCGGATGGTGTGCGGCGCGCCGTCTTGCTCGACGATGCGCTTGTACTCGGCTTCCACTTCGTCAATGTAGCGCTGGCCTTCGGCCTTCACCAGGATCTTGATGCGGGCCTTGTAGATGTTGTCGCGGCGGCCCCACCGGTTGTAGACGCGGACAACGGCTTCCAGGTAGTTCAGGATCTGGTCAAACGGCAGGAACTCGCGGATGGTGGTGCCCACCACCGGGGTGCGGCCCATGCCACCGCCCACCAGCACCTTGAAGCCCAGTGCCTGGGTGTCATTGCGCACCAGTTGCAGGCCCACGTCGTGCCAGTGGATGGCGGCGCGGTCTTCGCGGGCGCCGGTGATGGCGATCTTGAACTTGCGCGGCAGGAAGGCGAACTCGGGGTGCAGGGTGCTCCACTGGCGCAGGATTTCGGCGACAGGGCGAGGGTCGGCGATTTCGTCCACCGCGATGCCAGCGCGCTCGTCGCTGGTGATGTTGCGGATGCAGTTGCCGCT
>DASUIK010000391.1:0-17955 GCA_036279795.1 Burkholderiaceae bacterium
AGCAGCTTCCAACGCACGCCTTGGGGCAGGGCCGCTTGATCGCGGCTGCCCGGTCCACCGGTCAGCAGCAGGTCGGCCTCACCTGTCCAGAGCGTGCCGCGCGGGTTGACCAGCAACACGCGCCCGCCACTGGCCGATTCCAACGCGATGCCCAGCCAACGTGCCGGCGCGAACACCAACAGCGCCAACACCAGTCCAAACAACGCCGCCAGGGTGGCGGTGCGCCAGGGCGCGTGGCCGGCGCTCATGGGGCGTTGCCCAACGCGGGGCCGCCCAGCACCACACTGCCACTCCAGCGCAGCGTGGTGCCTTCACCGCTGCGCTGCAATTGCACTTCCTGTGGCAGCAGGTGGGCGTTGAGGCGCGCCTGCGCCAGCCAACGCGCCAGGGCGTCGGGCGGGGTAGCGTTCAGGCTGACCGTGGCGCGGTTGCCCACCACGGCCACACGGGTGGTCGCGCCCAAGGTTTGCTGGGTGGCTTGCTCCAGTGCCCGCACGGCCTCGGCACGCGTCAGGGCCTGCGCACCGCGCTGGTTTTGCAGGGCCTGGGCCTGGTTGGCTAGGGCGCGCACTTCGGCCAATTGGGCGTCCGCTAACCTGTGTTGCTCTGGTGCCGCGCGCAGAGTGCGCAGGGCTGGCGCCAGGGCCACGGCCCACAGCAGGTAGGCGGCCACCACCACCAATGCCAGCCCCACGGCCGCGCGCTCGCGGGGTTGCAGGCCCTGGAAGAGGGCGCTCAGGGAGCGGGTTTTGCTCGAAGAGGTGGCGACCATCAGGGGAGGGCTTTCAAGGTCAGCACCGGCGGCTCGCCAGCGAGTTGCACGTTCCAGCCGGAGGCTTGCAGCTGGGCTTGCCAGTCGAGCCCGGCGCCCGGCGCCGTTCGAAAACCCGTCAACGTGACCAGCCCGGGGCCATAGCTCAGCGTGTCCCATTGAGGCGACGCGGGCGCAAGCGCTTGTAGCAGGGCTTCGAGGTCGCGTGGCGAGGCTTCGCCGCCCAGCTGGCGCAAGTCGGCCAGGGCGCGGCGCATCTGCACCGGCGCATCCAGCACCAGCGTCACCTGGGGGAAGGTCTGGGTCAGCGTTTGACGCGTCTGGGCCTGCTTTGCGGCCAGTGCCTGCTGGCTGCGCCAGGCGGTGATGTTGAGTGCCGCTACCTGCAAGAGCACCAATGCCACCAGGCCCCACCGCGCTGGGCGCCATGCGGGTGCGTGCCACAGGCCACGGCCGGTTTCGCGCAGCCAGTGGCCGCGCCGCGCTTGTGCGGTTTGGCTGAACTCGAATTGCGCCAGATCCCACGGACCCTGGGTGCTGCGCAGCAGCAGTTCGGCGCCGCTCACGATGTCGGGTGCGCGTTGCAGTGCCGCTTCGGCTTGGGCGGCGCACGCCGGTTCGCTGGAGCAGGCGGGCGCGCTGGTCTCGCCTTCGGCGACGCTGTGCAGCAGCGCTTGCCATGTGGCGGGGGGCGTGTCGTTGTGCCACGGCGCACACACCACACCCAGCGGTCCAGCGCTCGCCAGCCAGGTCTGTCCTCGGTGTTCGAACGCGCGCAGGACCAGGCCCGGCTGCGGCGCCATCATGGGCACCACGCGCGACACGGAGCGCCCACTGGCCCGCAACGCGGCCAGGGCGGCGCGCAGCCAATCGGCCCGCAGGGCCGCCACCCACAGGGTCTGGCCGGGCCGAGCGCCTGGCGCCAAGGCGAAATGCATGTCACCCGCTTCGTCGAGCAGGCGGTCTTCGAGCAGGCCATCGAGCACGCTGCGCAGGCGCGACGAGGCCACTTTGGGCACGGCCACCCAGTGCCAGGACAGCCGTTGCGGTGGCACCAGCAGCACGGTGTCGGCGTCGGCGGGCAGCGCGGCGGCCTGGGCCTGGCCATGGGCGCCTAGGCGTTGGCCGTCGGCGGATTGCGCCCACAGCCATTCTGTGGCTGGGCCGGGCGCGTCGCTGTTGGCGCTGGGGGTCAGTAGGAGCACGGGTGGTTCTCGGCTGTCGGTTCGGGGTTCATTGTAGGGAGAGCTCGTGACGGAGCGCGGGCGCACGGCGTTCGCGCCAGATGGGCGTGACCTGCATGCCTGCCGAGCCGCCCGTGCCACGTTCCATGAGCGAGACTTCCTCGATGACGGTGTCGTCCAGACGCAGCCGGCCGCGGACCTCGAAATAGCTGCTCACGGTGTCGAAGCGTTCGCTTTGCAGCACGGCGGCCCCCACGCCGGGGAAACGTTGGCGCACATTGTCTCGGCTGCTGAAGTGGGTGCTTTTGCGCTGCTCCACCATGCTGCGGGCCAGGGCCATGTCGATCTCGGGCAGGGCCGCGTACAAGGCCTCGGCGCTGGCGGTGTTGAGGTTGAGGGCGGTGCGCTTGGGCAGCCAGGTGGCGTGGGGCGTGAGCGCCAGGAGGCTGCGCGGCGACAGGCCCAGCCAGCCGACCTGCGACCAGCGGGTGGGCAGCAGGGGCACGCCCGGCTGGGCGGCCACACTGGGATCGCTGGCGGCCAGCAGGCCACGCAGCGCGCGGGCCAGTTCGGCTTCCGGCAGGCCGAGCTGCTGGAACAGCCGGGTGAATGCGGCGAGGTCGGGTTCCGAGGGTGTGGGCTTGCCCTCGGCCACGGTCACCAAGTTGCGCAGGTTGAGCCGGCCTTGTTGGTCGGTGATGTCGCCCGACAAAAAGGCCTCCAGCGTGCTGTCGGCGCTCTGGTCGCGGTCGGCTGCCAGAAAACTGGACAGGCGCGCCTCAGCCAGGGGCAGGGCCCAGGGTTCGCCCAGGTGGTCGGCCGCTTCCTTGTTGTTGCTGATGCCGTCTTCGCGCAGGATGAGCCGCGCCCAGTCGAGCGCGCCCGCGAGGATCCAGCTGCCTTGCACGCGCTGGCGTTCGGCGCTTTCCACTGCCAGGGCGCGCCACTGCTGCCACAGCGCGGCCGCGCTCAGCGTGGCCACCAGGGCCACGGTCAGCATGGCCAGCAGCAAGGCGGCCCCCCTTTGGCGGTGGGTGCGCTTCATGACCGCCGCCTCGTGATCAGGGGCCGCGCCCAGTCGCGCTGCAGCCGACCGGGCAGCGCGGCGCCCGGGGGCAGCTGCAGCACCAGGCGCACGCCATCGGGCAGGTTGGCGCTGCCATCGTTGGCGGTGCTGCCCGTGGCGGGCGCTCCGGTGGCCGACAAAGGGTTGGTCCAGGCATCGCCCCGGTAATAGAACAGCTCCCAACCCGCCACCGGCATCAGCCGCACCTCGCCAGGCAGGGCCTCGTCGCGCGCGGCCTGGGCCCACTGTGTGGCCTGTTGCCAAGCGGCTTGCAGCTCGGCGCGTTCGCGCAGCGCGGGCGATTGCCAGCGCGTCCACTGGCCCGAGGTGGCGTGGCGTGTCCAGGCCACCACCCGCAGGCCCTGGCTTTGCACTGGAGAGTCGAGGGCGTCGCGGCGCACCAGGCGCAACACGCGACCGTCGAAATCGATGGCGTTCAGGTCGGTCTGTGGCACCACCGCGTCCAGGTCGGCCACCCATTGGCCCAGTGCGCCCTGGAGTTCGGCCTGGGCATCGGCGCGTTCACGCGTGTAGGCCTGCGTGCGGCTCATGCCGTCGATGGCGCGCCAGCTCATCAGGCTGAGCACCGCCATGACCGCAATCGCGACCAGCAGTTCGACGAGGGTGAAGCCACGGGCGGCTTGGGGCATCAATATCTTCCGAGTACCGTGGAAAGACTCAGCAGGATCACACCGTCGTTCGCAGCGGCATCGTCCACTCGCGCCTCGATGCGGCGGAAATTGGGGTTGGGCGTGGCTTGCACACCCAGGCGCACACGCAGCGTGCGACCACCTTGTTCGCACGCGGTGTCCGACTCACCGATGCCCGGCCATTGGGTGGACAGGCGCAGCCGTGCGAGTTCGTTTTCGGCGCACAGCTGGGCCAGCCACTGGTCGGTTTGCCGTTGGGCCTGTTGGGTGAGCGACGCGGCGGCCTTGATGCCGGCGCCCAGGGTGAGCGCCACCACCGCCAGCGCCACCATGATTTCAATCAGCGTGAAGCCCCGGGGGCTGCGTGTGCTCATCCGGTTCAAGGGGCTGCAATGCCGCTGACCGGCGCGAAAGCACGCAGGCCGTTGCTGGCCAGTTCCAGCTGACGCCCATCGAGCGCCAGCAGCAGGCGCTGGGGCTCGTTCAGGGGTTCGGGGCCCAGCACCAGCGCGGGGGCGTTGGCGGGTTCGATGACCCGGGCCAGCGTGCCGGGCACCAGCCAGGCACGCGCTTCGGTCAGCGATTCGCTGGCGTCGCGCCGGGGGCTGGCGCCGAGGAATTCAAACCCTTGCGGCGTGGCGCGCCAGACGATGGGCGTGCCGCTGGTGCGGGCCTGGGCGCGCGCCGCGTCAAGCAGGCTGGACAGGCGCAATGCTTCCCGTTCGAGTTGCTGGGCTCTGTCATCACGCAGGCTGAAGGTGAGGCCTGCCGCCATCATGGCGGCCAGGGCCACCACGACCATCAACTCCAGCAATGTGAAACCTTTCGCAGCGGCGGAGGGTGGGGGCCACGTTTCGCCGCCGGGCCGCCCCAAGGCGAAACAACCCCCTCGGGGGGCAGCGACCCGCGCAGCGGCGGAGCGTGGGGGTTTCATTTCACTGCCAGCTGCCGATGTCGGCATCTTTGCCTTCGCCGCCGGGCTGCCCGTCGGCACCGAGTGAAAGCACATCCACTTCGCCGTGCAGGCCAGGGTTCAGGTACTGGTAGGGGCGGCCCCAGGGGTCGCTGGGCAGCTTGTCGAGGTAGCGGCGCCAGTTCGGGGGTACCGGGGCGGTGGTGGGGCGGGCGGTGAGCGCGTTCAGGCCTTGTTCGGTGCTGGGAAAACGCTGGTTGTCCAGTTTGTAGAGCTTGAGCGCCTGCATCAGGTTATTGACGTCGGTGCGTGCCGCTGTGCCACGGGCATCGTCGGTGCGGTCGAGCACGTTGGGCACGATGAGCGCGGCCAGCACGCCGATGATCACCAGCACCACCATCAGCTCGATGAGGGTAAAACCTTTCGGGCGGTGCAGGGACGTGCGAAGGCAGCGGTGGGTGGTGGCGGTCAAACGGGTTCTCCGGGCATCAGGTGTCGGACAGCGCGCCACCCGAGGGGTGACGCGGGGCTTCGGTCAATGATAATCGGCGTCCATGAACGCAGCGCGACGCTTCTCGACCGCCCCTTCCGCATCCCTGTCTGGCGCGCGGCGCTGGCCGCCCGTGCTGGCGGCTGCGCTGGTGTGGGGTGGGCTGGCCTTGTCGGCCGGCTACTGGGGCTTGCGCTGGTGGGGCGAGGCCCCGGCCCGCGCCTTGCCCGTGCCGCCTGCGCCCGCCCTGACCATCGACAGCGAGCGTGTGGCCTCATCGCTGGGCGCCCGTGTGGCCACGGCTGCGGCGCCGGTCGCCGCCCCTGGCTTGGCCAGCCGTTTGCGTTTGTTGGGCGTGGTCGCGGCCCGTGAGGGCCAGGGCGCGGCCTTGATTTCGGTGGATGGGCAGCCTGCCAAGCCCTACCGTGTGGGGGCGCAGTTGGTCGATGGTGCGCGTGTGCTGGCGCTGGGACCTCGCCACGCCGAGGTGGGCAGCGACAGCGCTCGCATCAGGCTGGAGCTGCCCGCCAGCGCGCCGGTGACACCGCCCATGGCGGTGCCTCCCCAGGTCAGGCCTTGAGGAAGAGCCGGTAGACCGGGTTCTGCGTTTCCTCGACAAAGGGGTAGCCCAGGGTGTCGAGGAATTTGGCGAAGGCCTTGTCGTCTTTGGCCGGCACCTGCAGGCCCACCAGAATACGCCCGTAGTCGGCGCCCTGGTTGCGGTAGTGGAACAGGCTGATGTTCCAGCCCGGGCGCATCAGGCTCAGGAACTTGAGCAGCGCGCCCGGCCGTTCCGGGAACACGAAACGCAGCAGGCGTTCCTCCTGGGCCAGGGGTGAATGCCCGCCCACCATGTGGCGCACGTGTTCCTTGGCCAGCTCGTCGTGGGTCAGGTCCAGCGTGGCAAAACCGTGTTTGCCGAAGTTGGCGGCGATCTTGGCGCTTTCGCCCTTGGCGTGGGTGGTCAGGCCCACAAACACGTGGGCCTGTTGGCTGTCGCTGATGCGGTAATTGAACTCGGTGACGTTGCGCGGCCCGCCGGGCAGGGTGCCGATCAGCTCGCAGAAGCGGCGGAAGCTGCCGCGTTCCTCGGGGATGGTGACGGCAAACAGCGCCTCGCGTTCCTCGCCCACCTCGGCGCGCTCGGCCACGAAGCGCAGGCGGTCGAAGTTCATGTTGGCGCCACACAAAATGGCGGCAAAGGTCTGGCCCTTGGTCTTGTGGGTGGCCACGTACTGCTTGATGGCGGCCACCGCCAGCGCGCCCGAGGGTTCGACGATGCTGCGCGTGTCCACGAAGATGTCTTTGATGGCAGCGCACACCGCGTCGGTGTCCACCGTCACAAACTCGTCCACCAGCTCGCGGGCCACGCGAAAGGTTTCTTCACCCACCAGCTTGACGGCAGTGCCGTCGGAGAACAAGCCCACGTCGGGCAGGGTGACGCGTTGGCCGGCTTCCACCGATTGCATCATCGCGTCGGAATCGTTCATCTGAACGCCGATCACCTTGACCTCGGGGCGCACTGCCTTGATGTAGTTGGCCACGCCGCTGATGAGGCCACCGCCGCCGATGGCCACAAACACCGCATCCAGCGGGCCCTGGTGCTGGCGCAAGATTTCCATGGCCACGGTGCCCTGGCCGGCGATCACGTCCGGATCGTCAAAGGGGTGGACGAAGGTCAGGCCCTGTTCTTTTTCCAGTTTGACCGAGTGGCCGTATGCGTCGGAGTAGCTGTCGCCGAACAGCACCACCTCGCCGCCCAGGGCCTTGACCGCATCGACTTTCACCTGGGGCGTGGTGGTGGGCATGACGATGACCGCGCGCACGCCCATCTTGTGGGCGCTCAGGGCCACGCCTTGTGCGTGGTTGCCGGCCGAGGCGCAGATGACGCCGCGCTTGAGTTGCTCGGGCGCGAGGTGCGCCATCTTGTTGTAGGCGCCGCGCAGCTTGAAGCTGAACACCGGCTGCTGGTCCTCGCGCTTGAGCAGCACTTTGTTGTGCAGGCGCCGGCTCAGGTTTTTGGCAGGCTCCAGTGCCGATTCCTTGGCGACGTCGTAGACCTTGGCGTTCAGGATGCGGGTGAGGTAGTCGGCCGGTGAGAACTGGGTGACGGGGCTGGCGGCGGTGGGCTTCTTGGCGGGCATGGCGGGCAGTTTCAGGCAACAAGGCAACCCGTCATCATACGGATGGAGTGTGGCTGGCCTTGGATGGGCGAATGCAGGCAAAAAAAAACCCGGACGTTTCGGTCCGGGTTTGAATCCACCCCGTTGAGGGCAGAGGAGACAACTGAAGTCTGCTGACTGGCAGCAGGTGCGTGCTTGGTTCGGTGAGCACCGGAGCCTTGCATACAATGCCGCCAGTATATCGAAATATTGTTGCGTCGCAACAGAAATTTGCGGGTTTACCCGAATATTTTTTGAGAAGGCTCCCCAATGGACTGCACCGTCACCTGGACCGGCCACAGCGGCACCCGTTCGCACATGGGCTTTGTGGCCGAAACTGGCACCGGCCACATCATCAACATGGACGGCGCGCCCGACGCGGCCAAGCCCGAAAACGGCGGAGCCAACCTGGCCGCCCGCCCCATGGAGTTGCTGCTGGCCGGCACGGGCGGCTGCACCGCCTACGACGTGGTTCTCATCCTCAAGCGCGGACGGCACGAGGTGCGCGGCTGCAGTGTGCAGCTCAGCAGCGAACGTGCCGCGACCGAGCCCAAGGTGTTCACCAAGATCAACATGCACTTCACGGTGACCGGCAAGGGTATTCCCGCCGCTGCCGTGGAGCGTGCCATTGCCATGAGCCATGAAAAATACTGCTCGGCCAGCATCATGCTCGGCAAGACGGCCGAGATCACGACCTCGTTCGACGTGGTAGAGGGCTGATTTTGGCCTGAGCGACGCCAAAAGTGGCGTCGCTCGAGGTTCAGATCCGCTCAAAGATGGCAGCAATGCCCTGACCGCCGCCAATGCACATGGTCACCAGCGCGTAGCGGCCCTGGATGCGGTGCAGTTCATGGATGGCCTTGACAGTGATCAGCGCGCCGGTGGCGCCGATGGGGTGGCCCAGCGAGATGCCCGAGCCGTTGGGGTTGACCTTGGCCGGGTCCAGGCCCAGTTCTCGGGTGACGGCGCAGGCCTGGGCGGCGAAGGCCTCGTTGGCCTCGATCACGTCCAAGTCGTTCACGCTCAGGCCGGTGCGTTTGAGCACCGCCTGCGTGGCCGAGATCGGGCCCACGCCCATGATCTTGGGGTCCAGGCCGGTGTGGGCGTAGCCCACCAGGCGGGCCAGCGGCTTGGCGCCACGCGCCTTGGCGGCGCTGGCTTCCATCAGCACCACGGCGGCGGCCGCGTCGTTGATGCCCGAGGCGTTGCCGGCCGTCACCGTGCCGTTTTCTTTCACGAACACGGGTTTCAACTTGGTCATGTCGTCCAGCGTGCAGTTGGGGCGGAAGTGCTCGTCGGTGGCCCAGGCCACCTCGCCCTTCTTGCTCTTGAGCATCACCGGCACGATCTGGTCTTTGAAGTAACCGGCCTCGGTGGCGCGCTGGGCGCGGTTGTGGCTTTCCACGGCCAGGGCGTCCTGCATCTCGCGGGTGATGCCGTATTTGGCCGCGACGTTCTCGGCGGTGACGCCCATGTGGATGTTGTGGAAAGGGTCGTGCAGGGCGCCGATCATCATGTCCACCATCTTGGTGTCGCCCATGCGCGAGCCCCAGCGCATGTTCAGGCTGGCAAAGGGCGCGCGGCTCATGTTCTCGGCGCCGCCGCCGATGGCGATGTCGGTGTCGCCCAGCAAGATGGATTGCGAGGCCGAGACGATGGCCTGCAGGCCCGAACCGCACAGGCGGTTGACGTTGAAAGCGGGCGTGCCTTCGCCCACACCGCCGTTGATGGCGGCCACGCGGGAGAGGTACATGTCTTTCGGTTCCGTGTTGACGACGTGACCGAACACCACGTGGCCGACGTCCTTGCCGTCTACACCGGCGCGTGCCAGCGATTCGCGCACCACGGTGGCGCCCAGTTCGGTGGGGGGGATGTCTTTGAGGCTGCCACCAAAGGTGCCAATGGCGGTGCGCAGGGCGCTGACGACGACGACTTCTCGGCTCATGGGGATCTCCAGGATGGGTTGTGTGGGGTCCTTGGTCCGTGCCAAGGCTCAACGCCACATCTTAGCCTCGGGGCTGATGCCAGCCTGACGAGCCTCAGGCGGCCAGCCGTGCCAGCACCTGCAACCCCGCACCCTCATGGCGCACGGCCAGCATCTCGCCCATGGCGGTGAATTCGCCGGTCAGGTCGGTGATGTTGACTTGGTGCGTGACCAGGACCAGCGGCCCTGGGCCTCGCCAAGCCCGCGCTGCGGCCAGGACATCGGCACGCGCCTTCGCCGCATCCCCTTGCCCCTGAAAGGTGGAGTTGATGGCTGGCCACACCACGGCTTTCCCGAAGGCCAGCTGGGCTGTGTCGATACAGCGGCACCATGCACTGCTGCGCACCTCGCCCGGGACCACGCCAGCCGCCGCAAAGGCAGCCCCCACGCGCCGTGCCTGGTTGCGACCTGTGTCGCTGAGGTTGCGCTGCGTGTGACAGGCGTTGAGCTGGAAGCCGGGTGGATCGCCCACGCCGGGTTCCGTCTGCGCATGCCGCATGAGCACGATCACGCCGGGTGTCTTCACGGCCGACCAGAAGGGGGAGGGCGTTGATGCCTGGGTGGGCACCCAGGCAAGCAGGGGCGCGGTGGCCAAGAAGCCGCGGCGGGAGAGGGCCTTGGGCGTCGTCATCGGTGTCGCGGTAGAGAGTCGCTCAAAATAGAGACACCTCATTTTGTGGCGTGCGGCTTGGCAAGGCCCGCGCAGGGACATGTTGACCCCAGATTCCAATGCGAGCGATGGCGAATGGCACGCCTTGTGCCGGTCTGACGAGCTGGCCGACAGCGGCTTGGCCTGTTCCTTCGACGTCAATTACGCCGGCCAGACCTGTCGGGCTTTTGCTGTGCGTTACGCGGGCCAGGTGCATGCCTACCTCAATCGCTGCAGCCACGTGGCGATGGAGATGGACTGGCAACCCGACCGGTTTTTCGTCCTGACAGGGCATTACATCGTTTGCGCGGCCCATGGTGCGATGTTCCGCCCAGACACCGGGCACTGTGTGGGCGGGCCCGGGCGGGGCGGTCTGATGAAGATTGCGGCCACCGAACGCGATGGGGTCGTCTTCTGGCAGTCACAATACCACCTCAAGCCGGTGCAGTTCTGAGCATCTGGCGCCATCACCTCGATCTCACCCATGGAAGACTTTCGCGTGCCCGAATCCGCCACCCCGTCCGCATCGCCGGCGCCCCAGGCTGCCGCAGCCTCGCCGGGCTGGGAGCGTGCTGCGCTGGAGCGGCTGTTGACAGCACAGCTGCAGGAGCAGCGCGCGGCGCGCCGCTGGCGGGTGGGTTTGCGACTGCTGTGGCTGGGGTTTCTGGCCACTCTTGCGTGGTTTCTCCTGGCCCACACGCCCAACACCACCAGCGTGAGCACGCCCCACACCGCACTCATCGAGGTGCAGGGTGAAATTGCCGACGGCACCGAGGCTGGCGCCGACCAGGTGGTGGCGGCCCTGCGCCAGGCCTTCGAAGACAGCGGCTCGCAGGCGGTGGTGTTGTTGATCAACTCGCCGGGCGGCAGCCCAGTGCAGGCGGGGATCATCAACGACGAGATCCACCGCCTCAAGGCCTTGCACAAGAAACCGGTGTATGCCGTGGTGGAGGAAACCTGTGCGTCCGCGGCCTATTACATCGCCGCCGCCACCGACAACATCTACGTCGACAAGGCCAGCATGGTGGGCAGCATCGGTGTGCTGATGGATGGTTTTGGCTTCACCGGCCTGATGGACAAGCTGGGTGTGGAGCGGCGCCTGTTGACCGCCGGCGAGAACAAGGGTTTTCTGGACCCCTTCAGCCCACAGAGCGAGGTGCAGCGCGGTTATGCCCAGTCCATGCTGAGCGAAATCCACAACCAGTTCATCACCGTCGTGCGCAAGGGGCGGGGCGATCGTTTGAAGGAAACCCCCGAGATGTTCAGCGGTTTGGTCTGGAGCGGTGAAAAAGCCGTGGCCCTGGGTCTGGCTGATGGCTTCGGCAGCCTAGATCATGTGGCGCGAGAGGTGGTCAAGGCGGCCGACATCGTGGACTACACCCAGCGCGAAAACGTGGCCTCGCGCCTCGCGCGCCGTTTTGGCGCAGCGGTGGGTGAGGGCGCTGTGAAGGCCCTGCAGAGCGGCGCGATGTCGCTGCGCTGATATCCCCGCCTTGGCGGGCGGTTTTTCGTTGCGGCGCCTCTGACAAAAACGCGGCCTGCTGCCACAATGACCTTGTAGCAACACAGCAGCGAGGTGGGGCATGGCGGCGGGTTTCATCACATGTCGGGCCGGCGGGGGTGAGCCATGAGGCGCACGCCGCTTTACAGCACCCGGCGTGCGCCAGTCGGCAACCAGGCGCTCGGGGCGCCCGCCGTGGCCGAACCTGCCCTCCCTCAAGCCATCGATCAAACTCCTGAATTGGGCGCCCCACGCTGGCGCCGCTGGGCCGGCAGCCCCGCCGCCTTGTGGCTGGGCATGGCCGTGCTGGCGGCGCTGCTCGCAGCCAACCTGTGGCGCACTGGCCCCGCCGGCCGGCCCTTGACCCAGAAGGCCATCGACGCGGCCGTCCTCAAGACGCTGGAAACCCATGTATTGCCATCGGCTGCGGTGCGCGCGCAGGAGGCGGTGGCTGGCTCGGTGGTGCGCGTCATGGCCTATGGCAAACACCCCAAGACCGGCGAAGAGGTCGAGATGGGCGTGGGCACCGGGGTGGTTATTGTCGACAAGGGCGTGATCCTGACCAACCTGCACGTGGTGGGTGGCGCGCAGAAGATCCGCGTGGCTTTTGCCGACGGGCTGGAGTCCAACGCCAGCGTCACTGGCGCCCAGCCGGAAAACGACCTGGCCGTGCTGCAGGCGCACGAAATCCCCGACGACCTGCACGCGGCCACCATGCGTTCCACCAACGACCTGCGCCCGGGCGACGAGGTGGTGGCGGTGGGTTTCCCGTTTGGCATCGGGCCGTCGGTGTCGGCCGGCGTGATCTCCGGCCTGGGCCGGTCTTTCCGCTCGCCCGAGGGCAAGCAGACCATGACCAACCTGATTCAGTTCGACGCCGCAGCCAACCCGGGCAATTCCGGCGGCCCGCTGGTCACCATGGACGGCGAGGTGGTGGGCATCGTCACCGCCATCCTCAACCCCACCTCGGCGCGCACCTTTGTCGGCATCGGTTTTGCCGTACCCATCGAGAACGCGGCGTCCGCAGCGGGCTTGCCCCCGTTCTGATTTTCAAAAGGAGTTCCCATGAGCGATGTCCGCCAACAAGACCCCGCCACCGCCCAGTTGATGGAGCGCATCCTCTACGAAGTCAAACGCGTGGTGGTGGGGCAGGACCGTTTTCTGGAGCGGGTGATGGTGGCAATGCTGGCCCAGGGGCACCTGCTGGTGGAAGGTGTGCCTGGCCTGGCCAAGACGCTGACCGTCAAAACGCTGGCGCAGGCGGTGCGTGGGCAGTTCAAGCGCATCCAGTTCACGCCCGACCTGGTGCCTGCCGATCTGGTGGGCACGCGCATGTACAACCAGAAAACGGCCGAGTTCAGCACCACCTTGGGCCCGGTGTTCGCCAACCTGTTGCTGGCCGACGAGATCAACCGCGCCCCGGCCAAGGTGCAGAGCGCGCTGCTGGAGGTGATGCAGGAGCGCCAGGTCACCATCGCGGGCGAGTCGCACAAGGTGCCCGAACCGTTTCTGGTGATGGCCACCCAGAACCCCATCGAGACCGAGGGCACTTACCCGCTGCCCGAGGCGCAGGTGGACCGTTTCATGATGAAGGTGCTGGTGGATTACCCCACCGACGAGGAGGAGTACGTCATTGTCGAGCGCGTGACCGGCCCGCGCATCGACGTGTCGCCGGTGGCCAGCACCGAGCAGTTGTCCGCGCTGCAGGCGCAGTGCCGGCAGGTGTACGTGGACCCCTCGCTGGTGCAGTACGCGGTCAAACTGGTGTCGGCCACGCGCAAGCCCGAGGCCCACGGCCTCAAGGATCTGAGCCGCTTCATCACTTTCGGCGCCAGCCCGCGTGCCACCATTGGCCTCACCGAAGGCGCGCGTGCCCTGGCCATGCTGCGTGGGCGCAGCTACGCCTTGCCCGAAGACATGGTGGACCTGGTGCCCGACGTGTTGCGCCACCGGGTGGTCTTGTCTTACGAGGCGCTGGCCGAAGGGCTCACCCCTGACCAGGTGGTGGACAAGATCATGGACAAGATCACGCCACCGGCCAAGCCGCTGGAACACGAAAAACGCGTTGCCTGAGGTCACCATGGCGCGCACTTCGCCCTCCCACACCGAGTCCGTGGCCGAGCCGGCGGCGGCCTTGCTGCGCCGCATCGAGTGGACGGTGCTCAAGCGGCTGGATGGTTTGTTGCAGGGCGACCACCGCACCCTGATGCGCGGCACCGGGCTGGACCTGGCCGACCTGCGCGAATACCAGCCCAGCGACGACGTGCGCCACATCGACTGGAACGTGACCGCGCGACTGGGCTTGCCCCATGTGCGGCAGTTCATGGAAGACCGTGACATGAACGCCTGGTTCTTGTTGGACCTCAGCCCCTCGGTGGATTTCGGCTCCAGCACCCAGACCAAACGCCGCCTGTCGCGCGAGTTCGTTGCCGTGCTGGCGCGTTTGCTGATGCGCCATGGCAACCGCGTGGGCGCGCTGCTGTACGGCGGTGGCCAGAACCGCGTGTTGCCCGCACGCAGCGGGCGCCAGCACCTGCTGGAAATCCTGCACGCCATGACCCCGCCCGATGTGCCACCGCCCGATGGCGACACCACCCGCCTGCACGAACTTCTGGCCGCGGCCAGCCCCATGCTCAAGCGCCGCTCCACCGTGTTTGTGGTGTCTGACTTCATCAGCCAGCCTGGCTGGCACGCTGCTTTGGGCCGGCTGGTGCTGCGCCACGACGTGGTGGCCGTGCGCCTGCTCGACCCACTGGAGCTGGAGCTCCCCGACCTCGGCTTGTTGACGCTGCGCGATGCCGAAACCGGCGAACACCTGGTGGTGGACACCCACGACGCCGGTTTTCGGCGCCGTTTCGCCCGCATTGCCGCGCAGCGCGAGGCCGAGCTGCGCGAGGCCCTGGCCCAGGCCGGGGTGGACACGCTGGAACTGTCCACCGACGACGACCTGGTCGAGGCGTTGGTGCGCTTTG
Organism: Burkholderiaceae bacterium; assembly: GCA_036279795.1. GTDB lineage: Bacteria > Pseudomonadota > Gammaproteobacteria > Burkholderiales > Burkholderiaceae_C > Hydrogenophaga. Next base: position 14,344 of record DASUIK010000391.1, read on the forward strand.
TTGATTTGCGCCGACGCCGCCAGCACCTGCACAACGGCTCGGCCCCGCCGCGCCACCTCCACGCCGCTTGACTGCCGCCTGAACCCCACCCAGGAGGACGCCCATGAAACTCCCGCTCACTTTTTTCTGGCCGCAGTTCCTGTGGCTGCTGCTCATCGTGCCCCTGCTGTTGTTGGTGTACCTGTGGCTGCTGCGCCGCAAGAAAAAAACCGCTGTGCGTTACGCCAGCTTGAGCCTGGTGCGCGAGGCGCTGGCCGGGGGCTCGCAGTGGCGCCGCCACGTGCCGCCAGTGCTGTTTCTGCTGGCGCTCACGGCCATGCTGCTGGCAGCCGCGCGGCCGTTTGCCACGCTCACCCTGCCATCGCTGCAGCAGACCATCATTCTGGCCATGGACGTGTCGGGCAGCATGCGCGCCACCGACGTGGAGCCCAACCGCCTGGTGGCCTCGCAGAACGCGGCCAAGGCCTTTCTGGCCGAGCTGCCGCGCCACGTGAAGGTGGGCATCGTGGCCTTTGCGGGCACAGCCCAGGTGGTGCAACCGCCCACGCTGAGCCGCGAAGACCTGGTGGTGGCCATCGACAAATTCCAGATGCAACGCGCCACCGCCATCGGCAGCGCCATCGTGGTGTCCTTGACTGAAATATTTCCCGATGCCGGTATCGACCTGTCATCCATGATGTACGGGCGCGACCGACAACGAGGGCAGGCCATTGACCAGAAGAAGACCGAGACCAAGGAGCACACGCCGGTGCCCCCGGGCTCTTACAGTTCGGCCGCCATCATTTTGTTGACCGATGGCCAGCGCACCACCGGGGTGGACACCATGGAGGCGGCCAAGATGGCGGCCGACCGAGGCGTGCGTGTCTATACCGTGGGCGTGGGCACGGTGGAGGGTGAAACCATTGGCTTCGAGGGCTGGTCCATGCGCGTGCGCCTGGACGAAGAAACCCTGAAGGAGGTGGCCAACCGCACCCAGGGTGAGTACTACTACGCCGGAACTGCCGAAAACCTCAAAAAGGTCTACGAGACCCTGAGCACCCGCCTGACGGTGGAGAAGAAGGAAACCGAGGTTTCAGGCCTGTTGGCCTTGGTGGCAGCGTTGTTGGCCACCTTGTCGGCTGGCCTGTCCCTGCTGTGGTTCAACCGCATCGCTTGATGCAGGTCATCGGCCCGCTGGTCGACAGCCGGCACAATGCCGGCCCATGACAAGTTTCTCTCCCACGCGCGCGCGGAGCCAGGTGCTGGTGGCCGGCGGCGGCATTGCCGGTTTGGGCGCAGCGGTGGCCACGGCACGGGCCGGCCTGCGCGTGCGCCTGTATGAGCAAACGGCTCGCCTGGCCGAGGTGGGGGCGGGCCTGCAACTGGGGCCCAATGCCGTGCGTGTGCTGGCCGATTGGGGTTTGATGGATGCCTTGCGCGCGGTGGCCGCTTTTCCCGACGCGCTGGTGGTGCGCGACGCCCCGGGCGGCGCCGAACTGGGGCGCCTGCACCTGGGTGAACGCGCTCGCACCCGCTACGGCCAGCCCTACGCCACCGTGCACCGCGCCGATTTGCACACGCTGTTGTGGCAGGCGGCCGCCGCTGAGCCGGGGGTCGAGTTGGCGCTGGGGCACACCGTGCTGGGCTGGCAAGCCGACGGTGAACAGGTGCACGTGCAGTTGTCGGGTGGTGACAAGGACGCAGGCCGCTTGCTGTTGGGCTGTGACGGCCTGTGGAGCCGCGTTCGCGTGCCGCTGCTGGGTGACGACTTGCCCCGCCCCACCGGTCACATTGCCTACCGAGGCCTGGTGGACCAATCGGTTCTGCCAGTGGCCCAGCGCCAGCGCGACGTGATCGCGTGGCTCGGCCCGAAGATGCATGCGGTGTGTTACCCGGTGCGGCGCGGTGAGCACCTCAACGTGGTGGTGATCGTGCATGGTCGCCTGGACACCGACGTGCAGAACTGGAGCCACGCCGCCGACGTGGGTGAGTTGCGTGTGGCCATGGGGCGCGTTGCTTCTGGGCTCGACGCGGTGTTGCGACAGGTGCCTCAGTGGTTGCGCTGGCCGCTGTTCGAGCGGCCGCTGATCACCGGACCGCAAGCCCACGGTGCCGGGCGGGTGGCCTTGCTGGGGGATGCCGCCCACCCCATGCGTCCCTACTTGGCTCAGGGCGCGGCCATGGCCCTGGAGGACGCGTGGAGCCTGGGCCGCGTGTTGCGCAGCGCTCCAACAGCCCTGGACAGGCCCGAGCCGCTGCTGGCGCAGTGGGCGGCGCAACGCTGGCCACGCAACGCGTGGGTGCAGGCCCGCTCCCAACGCAATGGGCGCATCTTCCACCTGCAGCCGCCGCTCAGTTGGGGCCGCAACCTGGCCATGGCGGTTCTGGGTGAGCGCCTGCTGGACGTGCCACGTCTTTATGGCCATCAGGGCCACTGACACCTCTTTTTTACCGAACTTGGATTCACACACATGAAGACACGATTTCCGAACCGCCGCGTGGCGATGACCGCGCTGGCACTGGCTTTCTGCGGCACCACGGCCCTGGCGCAAAACGCCCCCTGGCCCACCAAGCCCTTGCGCCTGGTGGTGGGCTTTCCTGCGGGCTCCTCGCCCGACCTCACGGCCCGCACCTTGTCGGAGCCACTCGCGCAGGCCCTTGGCCAGCCGGTGGTGGTGGACAACAAGCCTGGCGCGGGCGGCAACATCGGCGCAGATCTGGTGGCCAAGGCCACCGACGGGCACACCTTCGGTTTGATGATCAACGGCAACATGACGATTGCCAAGCTGCTCAATCCGGCCACGCCCTACGACCCCATCAAGGACCTGGCCCCGATCAGTCTGGTGGCCACGGCACCCTTGGTCTTGGCGGCGTCCCACCAGATGCCGACGGGCGCGGCTGCTGTGCTCGCTGCTGTCCGCCAGGGCGGCGACAAGCTCAACTACGGGACGCCGGGCAACGGCACCGTGGCGCACCTGGGCATGGAGCTGCTCAAGGCCAAGGCAGGGTTGTCTACGGTGCACGTGCCTTACCCAGGCAACCCACAGGTCATCACCGCGCTGATCGCGGGTGACCTGCAGCTCGCGTTGCTGCCGCCCGGCCTGGCCATGCCGCAGGTGCGTGCCGGCAAATTGCAGGTGGTGGGCGTGACCTCGGCGGGGCGCAGCAGCCTGGTGCCCGACGTGCCCAGCCTCACCGATGCCGGGGTGCAGGGCTTTCAGCTGGAAATCTGGAACGCGGTGGCTGGCCCCGCATCGACGCCGAAGCCGGTGGTGGACAAGCTCTCCAGCTTGCTCGCGGAAATCGTGCGCCGCCCCGACGTGCGGGAAAAGCTCTTCAACCAGGGTTGGCAAGTGGCCGGCACCTCGGCCGAGGGCCTGGCCAAGCGCATACAGCGCGACACCGCCGAGATGGGCGATGTGATCCGCCGCAACAACATCCGCCCTCAGTGAGGTGCGCGCGTCAGGCCGTGAAGGTGCGGCTGGGCTGAACAACATCGCACCATGAGCACCGCCCCAATTCCCAAGCGCACCAACCTGGGTGCTTACATCCCCCCTGACGAGCGTTTCGGCCGGCCCGAACCGGGCTGGCGGGCAGGGCTGTTCCGCGTCATTTTCGAGTCCGACACCCGGG
>DASUIK010000392.1:0-5790 GCA_036279795.1 Burkholderiaceae bacterium
CGTGCGCAGGAACGGGCGGCGGCTGTCGCCCAGCGTCATGCCCAGTCCCAGTTCGGCGCTGTAGCCATGGCCCTGGCGTGCCACCGGGAGGGCGTCGTACTGGCGGCGGGCCAAGGCGAAGTTGACGCTGATCGAAGATTCTGCCACCAGCGGACCGGCGGCGCGCAGGGCCTCGCTGTCGCTGCGTGCACGGTCGTACTGCAGGTAGAAGCTGCGGTCGCGGGTGGGGGTGTCGGTCGTGCGGCCGGCGCGCAGGCGCTGGCTGGTGATACTGAGGTCGGCGTCGCGTTCGCGTTGGGCCAGTGCGCCCACGTTCCAATACCAGCCGCTGGCGTCGCGGGGCGATCGCAGCTCGCCCTCGGCCAGCGGCGTGTCGCGTTCGGCGCGCAGCTTGACGGTGGAGCGCCAGTGCAGGCCGGGCACGCGGTGGTGGGTGTGTTCCAGGCTCAGGCGCGGGCCGCTGTTGGTGCTGGCACCCACGCCCAGCACCAGCTTTTGCAACTGTGCCTCGCGCAGTTGCAGCACCACGGGGGCGGCGTTGGGGTCGCCGGCGGTGTCCACAAAAACAAATGCGGCGCTGTAGTAACCACTTTCGGCCAGGCGCTGTTGTGCGGCCTGCAGGGTGGCCAGGTCGTAGTCGGCGCCGGGCACCAGGCCGGCGAGACGTGCCAGGTCGGCGGCCTGCGCTGGCGGGTAGCGTTCGGCGCCTTCCACCCGCAGCTCGCCCAGGCGCACGGGTGCGCCTGTGTCCACCTGCAGGCTGAGGTGGGCCTGTTGTTGTGTGGGGTCGATGTCGGCCCGGCTGTCCTGCAGGCGGGCCATGGGGTAGCGCTGGGCTGTGAGACCGCGCAGCAGACGGGTCTTGGCATCGTCCCACGTGGCCTGGGTGAAGGGCTGGCCGGGGGGGAGTGACCATTGCGCGCGCGCGGCCGATTGCCGGGCTTCAGCCTGCGGGTCGCCCGCAGTGGCAGGGGCGAAGCGGACGTCCACCGAGCCCACCCGGGTGGGCGGCCCGGGCTCGACGTCGATCTGCACCTGGGGCCGCGCGCCCTCGCGCGCCACGCGCACACGGATCACCGGCGAAAAGTGGCCCTGTGTGCCCAGCAGGTTGCGCAGGTCGGCGGGGGCCTGGGCGACCAGGCGGTCGAGTTCGGAGGCATCGAGGTCGGGCAGGTCGCGAAAACGCTGCAGCTCGGCGTGGCGCAGCAAGAAGGCGCGCAGCGGTTCAGGGGCCTGGAGTTCGATGTCGAAGCGCGGCCCGCTGTCGGGGGCTTGGGCTTGGGCTTGAGCGCGCGCGGGCGGAGCGCCTAGCAGCGCCAGCGCGAGCAGGGCGCTGGCTGCCGCGCACTGCACGGCTACTTGGAGAGCTGACGCATGGCGTCTTCCAGGCCTTTGAGCGTGAGTGGGTACATGCGCTGCCCCATCAGTTGCTGCACGATGGAGATGCTTTGCCGGTACTGCCACACGCCCTGGGGCTCCGGATTGATCCAGGCGAACTTCGGGAAGGTGTGGGTCAGGCGTTGCAGCCATTCGGCGCCCGCCTCTTCGTTGTTGTATTCGACACTGCCACCAGGCTGCAGGATTTCATAGGGGCTCATCGTCGCATCGCCGACGAAGATCAGTTTGTAGTCCTTGTTGTACTTGCGAATGATGTCCCAGGTGGGAAATTTTTCGGCATAGCGCCTGCGGTTGTTTTTCCACATGAAGTCGTAGACACAGTTGTGGAAGTAGTAGTACTCGAGGTGCTTGAATTCGTTCTTGGTGGCCGAAAAGAGTTCCTCGACGCGGGCGATGTGTTCGTCCATGGTGCCACCCACGTCCATCAGCAGCAGCACCTTGACGTTGTTGTGCCGCTCGGGCCGCATCTTGATGTCGAGGTAGCCGGCGTTGGCGGCCGTGCGCTCGATGGTGGCGTCCAGGTCCAGCTCGTCCTCATGGCCCTCTCGGGCGAACTTGCGCAGGCGGCGCAGCGCCATCTTGATGTTGCGCGTGCCCAGCTCCTGGCTGTCGTCATAGTCTTTGTAGGCGCGCTGGTCCCACACCTTGACGGCGCTTTTGCCGCCGCCTTTGCCGCCAATGCGTATGCCCTGTGGGTTGTGGCCGCCGTTGCCGAAGGGGCTGGTGCCGCCCGTGCCTATCCACTTGCTGCCGCCTTCGTGGCGTTCCTTCTGCTCTTCAAGCCGCTTCTTGAGCGTCTCCATGAGCTCGTCCCAGTCCATCTTGGGCGCGTTGGCCTTTTGTTCGTCGCTGAGCAGGCGCTCCATCTCCTTGCGCAACCAGTCGGCGGGCACGGGCTTGGTGAAGTCGGCCAGCATCTCCACGCCTTTGAAGTAGGCCGCAAAGGCGCGGTCGAACTTGTCGAAGTGCTTCTCGTCCTTGACCAGCGCGGTGCGGCTCAGGTAGTAGAAGTCGTCCATCGTGCAGGCGTCGGGGTTGGTGGGCCCGACCACATCGGCCTGCAGCGCTTCCAGCAGCGTGAGGTATTCCTTGACCGACACGGGCAGCTTGGCCGCGCGCAGGGTGTAGAAGAAGTCGATCAGCATGGCGCCTCCTTGGGGGTCAGCCCCTGGGCTTGGTCATCTGGTGGTTCAGGTGCGCCTTCACCGTCGGCCACTCGCTGGCGATGATGCTGTAGACGCAGGTGTCGCGCAGGCTGCCACCGGCCGCCGGGTGCGGGTTGATCTGGTGGTTGCGCAGCACACCGTCGAGCTTGGCGCCCAGGCGTTCGATGCCACGGCGGCTCTGGTGGTTGAAGAAGTGGGTGCGGAACTCGACGGCGATGCAATCCAGCTGCTCGAACGCGTGGGTGAGCAACAGGCGTTTGCATTCGGTGTTGACAGCGCTGCGCTGCACCGCGCGGCGGTACCAGGTGGAGCCGATTTCCACCCGCCGGTTGGCCGCGTCGATGTTCATGTAAGTGGTCATGCCCACGGCCTTGCCGGCGAGTTCACCATCGAGCGCGATGACCGCAAACGGCAGCATGCTGCCCTTGGCCTGCAGGGCGAGGCGCCGGTCGATCTCAGTGGCCATGCCCTCCGGGGTGGGGATGGCGGTGTACCAGTGGTCCCACAACTCGCCGTCGTTCACGGCCTCCACCAGGTCGTCGTGGTGCTGTTGGCTCAGGGGTTCCAGTTTGGCGTTGAGGCCGACGAAAGTGATGGGTGCGGGCCACATGGGCTTACTCCGTTGGTTTGGATGATGCGCGTGCGGCGCGCCAGCGCCGCGCGGCTTGCAGGCCCAGGCCTCCGCCCAGGCCCACCAGCGCGATGCCGATGATGCTGGCGGTGTCGTAGCCCTGGCTGAACGCGTCCAGCCCAAGCCACTGGCCAATCCAGAAGCCGGCCAGCGCACCACCCACAAAGCCCACGGCGTCGGACAGGCCTTCGAGCAAGGGGTTGAGTGCCATGTGAGGGCCTCAGCGGTTGCGCTGGTTCATGAACACCAGCTTTTCAAACAGCGTGACGTCCTGCTCGTTCTTCAGCAAGGCGCCCACCAGCGGCGGCACGCTGACCTTGTCGTCCTGGCTTTGCAGGGCTTCGAGCGGGATGTCCTCGGCCATCAGCAGCTTGAGCCAGTCGAGCAGCTCAGACGTGCTGGGCTTTTTCTTCAAGCCCGGCAGGTTGCGGATGTCGAAGAAAGTTTTCATGGCTGCCGTCAGCAGCTCGTTCTTCAGGTTGGGGTAGTGGACGTCCACGATTTGTTTCATCGTGGCTGCATCAGGGAACTTGATGTAGTGGAAGAAGCAGCGGCGCAAGAAGGCGTCCGGCAGTTCTTTCTCGTTGTTGGAGGTGATGAAGACCAGGGGCCGGTTCTTGGCTTTCACCAGTTCGCGCGTCTCGTAGCAGTAGAACTCCATGCGGTCGAGTTCGCGCAGCAGGTCGTTGGGGAATTCGATGTCGGCTTTGTCGATTTCGTCGATCAGCAAAGCGACCGGCTGCTCGGCGGTGAAGGCTTGCCACAACACGCCTTTGACGATGTAGTTGTGGATGTCCTTGACGCGCTCGTCACCCAGCTGGCTGTCGCGCAGGCGGCTCACTGCGTCGTACTCGTACAGGCCTTGCTGGGCTTTGGTGGTGCTCTTGATGTGCCACTGCAGCAAGGGCATGCCCAGCGCCTGCGCCACTTCTTCGGCCAGCATGGTTTTGCCGGTGCCGGGTTCGCCCTTGACCAGCAGCGGGCGTTTGAGGGTGATGGCTGCGTTGACGGCCAACATCAAATCTTGCGTGGCAACGTAATTTTCTGAACCGGTGAATTTCATGGTGGGCAGTGAGCAGGGGCCATGCGGTGGCGGGAGAAATGCCAACAGGGTCGAAAACCGCTGTAACCGAGTCTATATAATCCGCCGTTGATTTTCGTCAAACGACCCACCCATTGTGCTTGCAAAATGAACAAACAGATGTCCTCTCTGCTGAAGCCGGTTGTCGCTCTGGTGACCATGACCCTGGCAACCTTTGCGGCCCAAGCCCAGGCCCCCGCAGGCGACGTCAAGGCGGGTGAGTCCAAGGCGGCCATGTGCATCGGCTGCCACGGCATTCCGGGCTACCAGAACAGCTTCCCCGAAATCCACAAGGTGCCCCAGATCCAGGGCCAGTCCGACAAGTACATCGCCGGTGCGCTGGCTGCCTACAAGAAGGGTGACCGCAAGCATCCGACCATGCGCGGCATTGCCGCTTCCCTGAGCGATCAGGACATGGCTGATCTGGCCGCGTTCTACGCCTCGCAAGCCAAGGGCACCGCTCCCGAGACACCCTCCAAGGCCGCCAGCGGCCCGGTGGCCGAGCTGCTGACCAAAGGCGCGTGTGTGTCTTGCCACGGTGCCAACTTCAGCAAGCCCATCGACCCCAGCTACCCCAAGCTGGCGGGTCAGCACTCCGATTACCTGTACGTGGCGCTCAAGTCCTACACCGTCGAAGGCAACCCCTACGTGGGCCGCTCCAACGGTGTCATGGCCGGGGTTGCCAAGCAGTTCAAGCCCAGCGAACTCAAGCAGATCGCCAACTACCTGGGCAGCATCGAAGGCGAGATGCAAAACAAGCCGGAATCGCGTTTCCGCTGAGCCTGCGTCGAATTTTATGCAAAGGCCGCTCATTGAGCGGCTTTTCTTTTTTCAGTCGCGTGTGGCGCGCGCCCGCACGCGTTCCAAGTAGGCGTGGCCATCGGGCGGGCGGCCGCTGCGTTGGCTTTCCCACAACATCTCGCCCAGGCAATCCATCACTTCGTGGTGGGCATCGTGCAGCGAATCGCGGCGCGCGGCCAGCAACTCCACCGCCTGGCGTATGCCGGCGGGCTGGTCGATGGAACACTGCTCGCTCACCGACAGGTGCATGGACAGGTGCAGGAACGGATTGTTGCCCGCCGGGTCGGGTTGTTCCATGTTGCGCAGGGCCGTATCCACATCGGAAAGCGCTGTGTGGAACTCCGGGTGTTCTTCCATCCACAGCTGAGCCAGCGATTCGATCGCTTCCATCGGTTCTTTGGACTGCCACTTGCTGTAGACCGAGCAGAAGAAACGGCGTACGTCGGCTTGTGAAGGGGAGAACATGGTGAGATGGCGTCGGTTGGCGGAAGCGAAGGCTGCGGAGCATAAGCGAGAATCCGGGGCAGCACCGATTGACGACATTCAACCCCTCTGGAGGAGACCCCATGACCCAAGCCTTCATCTGCGACGCCATCCGCACGCCCATCGGCCGCTACGGCGGTGCCCTCAGCAGCGTGCGCACCGACGACCTGGCCGCCATCCCGCTGCAAGCGCTGATGGCGCGCAACCCGAATGTGGACTGGGCCTCGGTG
>DASUIK010000393.1:0-6819 GCA_036279795.1 Burkholderiaceae bacterium
TCGCGGAAAGCCTGCTCCTCAGGGGTGAATGCCAAATCCATGGGTGTCTCCGGTGAAACTTGCCGGCCAGCCTGGCAGGCAATGCGCGATTATTAGCACGGTCGTTCGTTTTTATTGTCCAGAGGGCGACAAGCCCAGCTCGCTGCACACGCGCTCCAGGGTGGCCCGCAGCGCCGCCACCTCGGCTTCCAAAGCCGCGATCCGGTCGTGTGCGGCGGCGCCACCCGCGCTGGGTGCAGACGCGCCGAGCGCGTCCACGTCCACCGGGCCACACAGCAGGTGCGCCCAGCGTTGCTCACGCGCGCCCGGTGCACGAGGCAGCTTGAGCACCAGCGCGCCACCCTTCTCGGCAGAGCGCTCCTGAAGTTCATCCAGAAAACCCTCCACCGACGAGATGTCGGCAAAGCGGTACCAGCGCTCGGCGTTCAAGCGCAACTCACCCGCCGTCTGAGGCCCGCGCAGCATGAGCAGGCCGACCAGCACGGCACTTTGTTCGGGCACGCCGTAGGCCTTCTGGAACTGGTGGCCAAAACGGGCGGCGCGCCCGCCACTGGTTTCGGTGACCAGGCCGAGTTCGCGCAGCTCTTCCAGCGCGGCCACCACCTCCGACTCCGCCAGGTTCATCACCGGCTCGCGGCTGGTTTTCTGGTTGCAGCCGCTGAGCAAGGCGTTCAGCGTCATGGGGTAGGTGTCGGGCACGGTGCGCGCTTTTTCCATCAGGGTGGACAGAATGCGTGCCTCCACGGGCGACAAGGGGCGGATGGCCGTGTGGATGGTTGTCGGTGGGGTCATTACACTCCTCGGTTCTATGTCGGTTCAAGCCAAAAACATCGTCATTCTGATCTCGGGCACGGGCTCGAACATGGCCGCCATTGTGCGCGCCGCTGAGCGGGGCCAATGGGCGCGGCGCCACCACGCGCGGGTGGCCGCTGTCATCAGCAACAAAGCCGATGCAGCTGGTTTGGGGTTTGCCAAAGAACACGGCATTGCCACCGCCGTGGTCGACCACAAAGCGTTTGACACCAGGGAGGCATTCGACACCGCTCTGGCCGCCGAAATCGACCGCCACCATCCCACGCTGGTGGTGCTGTCGGGCTTCATGCGCATCCTCACGCCGGGTTTTGTGGCGCACTACGCGGGCCGGCTGATCAACATCCACCCCAGCCTGCTACCCGCCTTCACCGGCCTGCACACGCACCAGCGCGCCATCGACATGGGCTGCCGTTTTGCCGGCGCCACCGTGCACCGCGTGACAGCTGAGCTGGACCACGGCGACATCCTAGACCAGGCGGTGGTGCCGGTGTTGCCCAACGACACGGCCGCGACGCTGGCCGCTCGCGTGCTCACCCAGGAGCACCTGATCTACCCACGCGCTGTGGAGCGGTTGATCGCGGACTGACGCTTCAACGGCTGTGCCGCTGGCGCAGCGGCAACAGGAGATCACCCAGCCCGTTGTGGTCGATCTCGTGCATCAGCGCCAGCAAGCGGCCAATGTCACCGGGCGGAAAACCTTCGCGGGCAAACCAGTTGAGGTAGTTGCCCGGCAGATCGGCGATGACCCGCCCCTTGTACTTGCCATAGGGCATCTGGACGCTGAGCAGGCGTTCCAGATCCTCGGGTCTCATGCCCAACCTCAGACGCCCTTGTGGAACACCAAGCCAGCGTGCTCGCGCATGGCGTGGAACTTGATCTTGGGCCAGTTGGCCTCCACCGCGCGCAGGGTGGCCGCGTGGTCCACCAGCAGCGTGGGCGCATCCACCGCGTCCAGCGCCACGCGGTGGCTGTTGGCGTCGATGAAACGTTTGAGTTCGACCTCGCCGCCGTCCTCGGGCGCACAGGTCACCCAGCGCGCCACTTGGTAGGGGCTGCCCATGATGCGGGCCTTGACGCCGTACTCGTGCTCCAGCCGGTGCGCCACCACCTCGAACTGCAGTTGACCCACGGCGCCCAGCAGCAACACCGAACCCGCCACCGGGCGAAACACCTGAATCGCGCCTTCCTCACCCAACTGGGTGAGGCCGGCCTTGAGCTGTTTGGTGCGCAACGGGTCGGCCACTTCGACGCTGCGGATGATTTCGGGCGCGAAAAACGGCAGGCCGGTGAACTGCAGCGCTTCGCCTTCGGTCAGCGTGTCGCCCAGTTGCAGCACGCCGTGGTTGGGTATACCGATGATGTCGCCGGCAAAGGCCTCGTCCAGCAGCTCACGGCGCTGTGACAAGAAGGACACCACGGTGTTGGGCCGCAGCTCCTTGCCGCTGCGCACCACCTTCAGGCGCATGCCGCGCTCGAAGTGGCCAGAGGCCACGCGCACAAAGGCGATGCGGTCGCGATGCGCCGGGTCCATGTTGGCCTGGATCTTGAACACCACGCCACTGAACTTGGGCTCGTCCGGGTGCACCACCCGCTGGATGGCGGGGCGCTCGGACGGTGGGGGGGCGAGATCGACGAGGGCGTCCAGCACCTCGCGCACCCCAAAGTTGTTGACGGCCGAGCCGAACAGCATGGGCGTTTGTTTGCCGGCCAGGAATTCGGCCTCTTCAAAAGCGGGAGAGGCACCGGCCACCAGTTCCAGCTCGTCGCGGGCCTGCTCGAATTCGCTGCCAAAACGCTTGAGGCTTTCGGGGTTGTCCAGCCCGGCCAGCACCTCCTCGTCGCCACCACGTTTGTCCTCACCGGCGGCGAACACGCGCATCTGGTCGGTGCGGCGGTCGTAGACGCCACGGAAGGTCTTGCCCATGCCCACCGGCCAGGTGAAGGGCACGACGGTCATGCCCAGCTCGCGCTCAATCTCATCCATCAGGTCCAACGGCTGCTGCACCTCGCGGTCCATCTTGTTCACAAAGGTGAGGATGGGCGTGTTGCGCGCGCGGCAAACCTGCAGCAGGCGCCGCGTCTGGGGTTCCACGCCGTTGCCGGCGTCGATGACCATGAGCGCGGCATCCACGGCGGTGAGCACGCGGTAGGTGTCTTCAGAGAAGTCTTGGTGGCCCGGGGTGTCCAGCAGGTTGATGACGCAGTCGCGGTACTCCATCTGCATCACCGACGAAGCCACCGAAATGCCACGCTGCTTTTCAATCTCCATCCAGTCAGACGTGGCGTGGCGCGCGGCCTTGCGCGCCTTGACGGAGCCGGCGATATTGATCGCGCCCGAGAACAGCAGCAGTTTCTCGGTCAGCGTGGTTTTACCGGCGTCAGGGTGGGAAATGATGGCGAAGGTGCGGCGGCGCCGGGTTTCGCTGGGAATTCTGCTGCTGTCCATGGCTGTGCTTGTGCGGCGCCGCGTGCTGCGGCGAACCCATGATTATCGGATGCCGGCGGGCGTTCAGATCAGGCGGCGGATCTTGCGGTGGCGCCAGACGCCCCGGAAGTACGCCGTCTGCAGCGCCAGCATGGCCAGGTAAGCCACCGGGAAGGCAATCCAGATGCCTTCCAGGCCCAGGCGCGCGTTGAGCCCCCAGGCCACGCCCACCTGCACCACCAGGATGCAGGCGATGCTGATCAGCGTGGGCACCAGCACCACACCACTGGCGCGCATGATGGCGCCCACCACCGCCTGGAAACCGAACACCAGCAGGCTCCAGAGCATGATGTGCAGCAGGTGTTCGGCCTGTGCGAGCACCTCGTGCTGGGTGAGGAACAAGCCCAGCAGCGCGTGCGACAGCGCATAGCCCAGCAGCACAAAGCTGCCGGTGAGCGCGGTGTTCATCCACAGACCGGTCCGCAGAATGAGCCCCAGCCGCTCGGTCGCACCCGCACCAATGGCCTGTGAGGCCAGGATCGACGCGGTGATGGCGATAGAGAGCGCCGGGAACTGCACGTAATTGACCACCTGCGTCACCGCGCCATAGGCAGCCGTGGCCTGCGATCCGTGCTGGTTCACCAGGGAGAGGATGACCAGCTCCGACAGCGAAATCACCACCATCTGCACGCCAGTGGGCAGGCCGATACGCAACACCTTGCCCAAGATCACGCGGTCAAACCGGAGAGCGGCCAACAACTTGCGGTTGGGCGCCATCACGTGCCCGATGCGGCGCAGCCGCACGGCCAGGAAACCCAAGGCCGCCAGTGTGGACAGGAAGCTGGCCACCGCCGCGCTCACCGTGCCCAAGCGCGGTAGCCCCAGCCAGCCCTGGATGAGCGCTGGCGTGAGAATCAGGCCCAACACGGTGGACAACAACAGCGCCAGCAGGGGCGAGACGGTGTCGCTCACGCCGCGCAGCAGTTGGGTGGACAAGATGAACACCAACAGCACCGGCATGCTCAGCATCATCACACGGGCATAGGCCAGGGCATCTTCCAGCACGTCTGCTGGCGTGCCCAGGGCTTCCATGGCCGGGCGGGCAAACAAGGCGCCCAACACCGCCGCCGTCACGCCCACCAGCGCGCCCAGCGTGAGCGCAGAGCCCGCGATGGCCCGCACCTTGGCCGGCTCGCGCGCACCCCACGCCTGCCCCACCAGCACCGAGGCACCGGCCCCGAGGCCAATGATCAGCGAAACAAAAAAGAAGACGATGGGGAACATGCCGGCCACCGAGGCCAGCGCGTGGGTGCCCAGCATCTGGCCAATGAAAATGCCGTTGAGCGTGCCGGAGAGGCCCTGCAGGATGTTGGCCAGGATCATGGGCACCAGCAGCATCAGGTAGGTGCGCCACAGGGGTGGCGGTGCGGTGGGAACAGTGCTTGCCATACGGAGCAATGGAAAAACTCAGGTGGCGGACTGGGCGGCGTCGAAGCCACCGCTGGCCAGCCGGCCCAGGTGTTGCCGCACGTCCTGCGGCCAGCGAGCGGTGTGTTGTTCAAACGCGTCCGCATCGCCCGCAAACAGCGCCCGCGAAGCCTCCTCGAAACCCGGCAGATCTGCGGCCAGCGCGCTCATGCAACGGTAGGCCCGCTCGCGCGCCTGGCGCTGCGCGTCCGCGTCGGCGTGTTGGCGCCGCGCCTCGTCCACCAGCCGCCGCAACGCCGCCGATGCCCCACCCCGCTGCTGCGCCAGCCACTCCCAGTGCCGAGGCAACAGGGTGACCTCGCGCGCCACCACGCCCAAGCGGGGCCGGCCCACCGTCGGTGCAGTTTCGGGCACTTTGGGCAAAGGCCGGTCCAGCACGGCGCCTGTGCTGTCGTCAAACACCAGCAGCCCTTCGTTCGATGCCGGCAAGGCATCGAGCAGGCGGGTCACTTCGGCGTAGGTGCCGGCGGCCACGCGCCGATCACCCAAGAAGGCGGTACAGGTGGGTGTCTCAGAGGATTGTTCGGTTGAGATCATCTTCAAATTATACCCGGGTTTTATTTTTTACCCGGATCAAATAGAGGCCACTCCCTGTTGTGCGGTGGGACAATACGGCCCATGCACCCCAAAGCTTTGCTGGACGAAAGCACCAGCCTGATTGAAAAGATCTTCAAGTTCGACCACCCTGCCGACGCGGTGGTGGCCCGCCATTTCCGGGAAAACAAGTCCCTCGGCCCGCGCGAACGGGCTACCCTGTCCGACACGGTGTTTGCCGTGCTGCGCGAACGCCTGCGGCTCGAGTGGCTGGCGCGCTCGGGCAGTGGCTCCAAGTGGCGGCGCCTGGCCATCCTGGGGTTTCCGGGCGACCGTGACTTTCTGAAAAGCGCGCTGACCGACGTCGAAAAGACCTGGCTGGACCACTGCCTGGCTGTCAAGGACGCCGACCTCATGGCGCCCCACCGCCACAACCTGCCCGATTGGCTCGCCACCGCCTTGCAGGCGCAGTTGGGCGAGGAATTCGATGCACTGGTGCGCAGCCTGAACGAGGTGGCACCGCTGGACCTGCGCGTCAACGCCCTCAAGGCCAAACGCCCGGCGGTGCTGGAGGCATTGGCGAAAGCGGGCGTCAAAGCCCAGGCCACACCCCACTCGCCGCTCGGCATCCGGGTGGAGGGCAAACCCTCGCTGGCCAAACTGCCGCTGTTCACCCAGGGCGAAGTGGAGGTGCAGGACGAAGGCTCTCAACTGCTGACCCTGCTGCTGGAGCCCAAGCGGGGCGAAATGGTGGTGGACTTCTGCGCCGGTGCAGGCGGCAAGACCCTGGCCTTGGGTGCCGCCATGCGCAACAGCGGTCGCCTCTACGCGTTCGACACCTCGGCCCACCGGCTTGACGCCATCAAGCCCCGCCTGGCGCGCAGCGGCCTGAGCAACGTGCACCCGGTGGCCATTGCCCACGAGCGCGATGAGCGCATCAAACGCTTGGCAGGCAAAATCGACCGCGTGCTGGTAGACGCGCCCTGCTCCGGCCTGGGCACGCTGCGCCGCCACCCCGATCTGAAATGGCGCCAAACCCCAGCCACCGTGGCCGAGCTGGTGCGGTTGCAAAGCGCCATCCTGGCCAGCGCCGCGCGCCTGCTCAAACCCGGTGGCCGGCTGGTGTACGCCACCTGCAGCCTGCTGCCCGACGAAAACGAGGCCGTGGCAGCGGCGTTTTCCCAATCGCACCCAGACTTCGTGCCGCTGGACGCCAGCGAATGCCTGGCCCGCGCCCAGGTGACCGACCCTGGCAGCCTGTGCCATAACGGCCAACTGCGTTTGTGGCCCCACCGGCATGGCAGCGATGGCTTTTTTGCCACCGTGTGGGAAAAAAAGGCCTGAACGATCTTGATTTGCGGCAAATGAGGTGCATTTCTGGCATTTTCAGCCCGGAAATGCACCATGCTGCGGCGCAGCACTTGGTGAAAAAGCGGGTCCGCCCTAAAATCAGGGGCTGTCCGGACACTGCACGCCGGGCCTTCTGACCCCGTTCTCAAAGGAACACGATGACCGTTTTCGATACCGGCCTGGACATGCTGCTGAATTTCTTGTCCAAC
>DASUIK010000394.1:0-2876 GCA_036279795.1 Burkholderiaceae bacterium
CGCCGCCGGCATCGACCAGCTGTTTGGAGGCACCGACGGCTACTACTGGTTTGGCACGCTGCGCGACATGTGCCCACCGGGCAAGACCATCATCTGGGACGACCAGTACCAGATGGTCAACGCCATCCAGGCGCACGAGAATGCCACAGCCGCAGAAGACGAGATGAAGCCGATGAAACCCACGGCGGCGCACATCGCGGCCATCTCCAAGGCCTTGGCCAACCCGCTGTAAGCGCCTCAGGCAGCGCTGGGCATGCCACCCAGTGCCGCCTGCAACATCTCGATTAAAGCCCGCGTCTTGGCGGGCATGAGTTTGCGCCCCGGGAACACCGCCGACACCGTCACCGTGGGCAGGCACCACTCGGGCAACACACGCCGCAACAGGCCCTGATGCACATCGGGCTGGGCGATGTGGTCGGGCACGGCCGCGATGCCGGCACCGGCCCGCGCCAGCCGCATCAGCAGCTCGGGGGCGTTCGCGTTGATGCGCCCCGGTGGCAGGCCTTGCCACTGTTGATCACCACAAGTCAAGGTCCATGGCAGGGGCTCGCCATGGCCTGCCAGCAAGCGCACGGCGCTGTGCCGGGCCAGGTCTTCGGGCGTGGCCGGCTGGCCGAACTCGGCCAGGTACTGGGGTGAGGCGTACAGGCCGGACGACAACACCGTCAAGCGGCGCGCGGCGAGCAGGCCATCGTCCGACAAGGCGCCGATGCGCAAGGCCAGATCGAAGCCCTCGCCCAACAAATCCACGCGGCGCGCCGACAGGTCCAGCTCCAGCTGGATGCCCGGGTGTATGGCCACGAAGGCGGCCATGGGCTCGGCCAGCACGAGGTTGGCGAAGTCGCTGGGCATGGACACCCGCAGCCGGCCGCTGGGCGCTGCCTGGCGGCGTTCGCTCAAGGCGGCCACGGCCTCCACCTCCAGCGCCACCTGGCGCGCATGGTCCAGCAGCTCGCGCCCAAACTCGGTGAGCGTCTGGCGCCGCGTGGTGCGCAACAACAGGCGCTCGCCCAGGCGCTGCTCCAGCGCCGCCAAGCGCCGTGAAACGGTGGACTTGGGCAGCCCCATGCGCTCGGCTGCGCGGCTGAAGCTGCCCAGATCGGCCACGCTGGCAAAGATGAGCAGGTCGTTGGGGTCGAGCGCATCACGCCCCGATTGTTCCATCATGACAACAATCATATCCATTCAAAGGCATTATCAAGCGAATTGATCCAAACTAAAGTACACCTATCCCAACCACTTTTGAAGAAACACACCATGAACAAGACCTCTCTCAACGCCCTGGACCTCGCCGGCCGCCTGCTGCTGGTGGCGCTGTTCCTGCCCGCCGGCATCGGCAAACTCACCGGCTTTGCCGGCACCGTGGGCTACATCAGCTCGGTGGGCCTGCCCCTGCCCAGCGTGGCGGCCGCGCTGGCGGCGGTGGTGGAAATCGGCGGTGCCTTGGCGCTGCTGCTCGGCTTCGGCACCCGCATCGCGGCGCTGGCGCTGGCCGGCTTCACCCTGGTGGCCAGCTTCTTCTTCCACGCCTACTGGGCCGTGCCCGCCGACCAGGCCTTCATGCAACAGCTGCTGTTCTTCAAGAACATCGCCGTGACCGGTGGCTTGCTGGCTTTTGCCGCACATGGCGCTGGCGCCTGGAGCGTGGACGCACGGAAGGCGTAACCCCCCGCGCCGCTTCGCGTCACCCCCCAGGGGGCGCACCCGGTGGGCCGGCAAAGCCGGACCCACGGGCGCACTGGTTTAGCTTCATCCCTCAGGAGATTCGCATGAGCACACACACCGAACTCGACCACGTCACCCAGTCCCGCGCGGTGGAGCGCCTGGTGGCCGGACAGGCCACCTCGGACGGCGCGGGCGTCAAGCTCAACCGCGTGTTGACGCAGAACCTGCAGCGCCGGCTCGACCCTTTCCTGATGCTGGACGCCTTTGGCAGCGACCAGCCGGACGACTACATCGCCGGCTTCCCCGACCACCCGCACCGTGGCTTCGAAACCATCACCTACATGATCGCGGGGCGCATGCTGCACCGGGACAGCGCCGGCCACGAAGGCCTGCTGCAAAACGGTGGCGTGCAATGGATGACGGCCGGCCGGGGCGTGATCCACTCCGAAATTCCTCAACAGGAATCGGGCGTGATGGAAGGCTTCCAGCTGTGGATCAACCTGCACAGCAGCGAGAAGATGAACCCGCCCTGGTACCGCGACTTCCAGGCCACCGAGCTGCCCCGGCTGCGCACCGAACAAGGCGTGGACGTGACGGTGATCGCTGGCGACAGCCATGGCGTGGCGGGCGCGGTGACACGCGACCTCACCCAGCCGCTGTACCTGGACCTGCACCTGCCGGCAGGCGCACGCTTCGAACAAGCGCTGCCGGTGGGCCACAACGCATTTGTGTACGTGTACCGGGGGGCGGTGGACATCGCCGGCCAGACCGTGCCCACGCAGCGTTTGGCGATTTTGGCGAACACGCCAGAGGCCGACGGGGTGGTGATCGAAGCGGCTGCAGACGAGGCGCGTGTGTTGCTCATCGCAGGGCGCCCGCTGAACGAACCCATCGTGCAGTACGGGCCTTTTGTGATGAACACACAGCAGGAGATTTATCAGGCCTTGGGCGATTTCCGCGCCGGGCGGCTGGCGGCCTGATCGGGCTTCAGGCCACCAGGCAACGCGCCACCACGTCCTCGTTCCAGGCCATGCCCAGCCCCGGCCCGCGCGCGGTGACCGCACCGTTCACGGGCACACAGGGTTCTTGCAACACGGGCGAGCCAAAGTCCATGAACTCCAGCCAGTCGCAGGTGGGCGTGACGGCCAGCACGTGGGCGCTGGCCTCGATGAACAAGTGGCTGGACACCGGCATGGACGCCGCGCGCGCCA
>DASUIK010000395.1:0-7344 GCA_036279795.1 Burkholderiaceae bacterium
CAGCGGCGGTCCAATGGCAACCCGCCCGCAAACACAGCCTCACCCACCGCGAACTGCGCTTGTTGCCAGCCGTGCTGAACGTGGCCAATCCACAAGACAACTGTCGAGGCGAAGGCCGCTGGGCGACGCCCGCCGAGTGGGCGGGCTTGGGACTGCCCGCGCCGGTGCGGGCATGGCTCGACGAGTCGCTCTGATTCAGTCCAGCTCGCGGTGCCGCAGGCGCACCGCCCAGTGCGGCGCGAACTCGGCGGCCAGCGTTTCCACCATGAAAACTGAGCGGTGCTGCCCGCCGGTGCAACCCACGGCCACGGTGACGTAGCTGCGGTGGTCCTGCTGCATGGCCGGCAGCCAGCGCTGCAGAAAGCCAGAGATGTGCTCGCGCATGGCGAGCACCTCGGGTTGGTCGCGCAGGAAGTCGGCCACCGGGGCATCGCGCCCGGTCAGCGGGCGCAGTTCGGGTTCGTAGTGCGGGTTGGGCAACATGCGCACGTCGAACACGAAGTCGGCGTCCATGGGAATGCCCCGCTTGAAGGCAAAGGACTCGAACACCAGCGTGAGTTGCGACGGCCGCACGTCGATCAGCTTCTTGATTTGGCTGCGCAACGCGGCCGACTTGAGCAGGCTGGTGTCCAGCACCAGGGCTCGGTCGCGCAAATCAGCCAGCAGGTCGCGTTCGAGTTGGATGGCGTCCATCAGCGCACGCTGCTGGTCGGCCGCGTCGGCCAAGGACAATGGATGCATGCGGCGCGTTTCGGAAAAGCGGCGCAGCAAGGTGTCGGTGGTGGCGTCCAGAAACACGGTGGTGAGCTGAACGCCGCGTTGACGCAGTTCGTGCAGGCGCTTGGGCAGCCCGGGCAAGGAGGACGCGCTGCGCACGTCCATGGCCACGGCCACGCGTTCGGCCTTGAAGCCGTTTTCCAGCGCCACAAATGACTCCAGCAATTCGGGCGGCAGGTTGTCCACGCAATAGAAGCCGGCATCTTCCAGGGCATGCAAAGCCACCGATTTGCCTGAACCGGACATGCCGGTGATGAGCACGAGCTGCATGGCGTGGGCGGTGGATTTGTCAGACACTGGCGGCGGCCTCCAGCATTTCGCGCGCGTGCGCCAGCGAGGTGCCCGAGCTGGCGCTGCCACCCAGCATGCGGGCGAGTTCCTGCACGCGCTCGGCAGTGTCGAGCGCCTGCACCTGGCTGACGACGCCTTGGCCGCCGGTCTGTTTGGCCACGCGCAGGTGGTGGTCGGCGCAGGCTGCCACCTGGGGCAGGTGGGTCACGGCCAGCACCTGGCGGTCGCGGCCCAGGCGTTGCATGAGCTGGCCCACGGTTTGCGCCACAGCACCGCCCACGCCTGAGTCCACCTCGTCAAAGATCAGCGTGGGCGCTTCGCCCAGCTCGCTGGTGGTGACCGAAATGGCCAGCGCGATGCGCGAGAGTTCCCCACCCGAGGCCACCTTGCCCACCGGGCGCGGCGTGCTGCCGGCGTGGCCTGCCACCAGAAATTCCACCTGCTCCAGCCCATGGGCCTGCGGCTCTTCAAGCGGCAGCAGGCGCACCTCAAAACGGCCACCCTGCATGCCCAGGCCTTGCATGGCCGAGGTGATGGCTTCGGACAAGCGGGTCGCACCTTGCTGGCGCAGCTTGGACAGGCGCTTGGCCTCTTTCATGAAAGCCGCTTCGCGCGCCGTGGCTTCTTTCTGCAAACCGTCCAGGTCGCTGGCGCGGTCGATGTCGGCCAGCTGGGTTTTCCAGTCGGCCAGGCGTTGAGGCAGTTCCTCCGGTGTGCAGCGGTAGCGCCGCGACAGCGACAGCCAGCTGGTCAGGCGTTCGTCCAGGGCCTGCAAGGCCGCGGGGTCGATCTCGGTGTGGCGGCTGTAGTGCTGCAGGCTGTGCACGCTGTCTTGTAGCTGGGCCTGCGCGTCCTCCAGGGCCTTGAGCACTTCGGTGAACTGGGGCTCGATGCCCACCTGCGATTCGAGCAGCGCGGTGGCGCGGGCGATCAGCGTCAATGCGCTGCTGTCCTCATCGTCCAGCGCCGCCAGGGCGCCCTGGGCAGCGTGGATCAGGTCTTGCGCGTGGGCCAGCCGGCCGTGTTGCGTGTTGAGTTCGTCCCACTCGTCCATGCCCGGTGCGAGTTTGGCCACTTCGCCAATCTGCCAGCTCAGGCGCTCGCTCTCCTGCTGGCGTGTGGCCAGCTGGCTGCGCGCGGTTTCCAGCGCTTTGATGGCGCCGCGCCAGTCGGCCCACAGGCCGGGCAGGGCGTGGGTGGCGATGCCCGCGTACGCGTCGAGCAGCTGGCGCACCGCGTCGGGCCGGGTGAGGCTTTGCCAGGCGTGCTGACCGTGGATGTCCACCAGGCTGTCGGCCAGGGCCTTGAGCTGCCCGGCGGTGGCAGCACCTCCGTTGATCCACGCCTTGCTGCGGCCCTGGGTGTCCACCGTGCGGCGCAGCAGCAGGCTGTCTTCGGTGTCAAAACCGTTGTCGGCCAACCACGTGGCGATGGGAGGGGTGATGTCGAATTCGGCCGACACCTCACAGCGCGTCGCACCTTCGCGCACCACGCCGCTGTCGGCGCGCGTGCCCAGCACCAGTTGCAGGGCGTCGATGAGGATGGATTTGCCGGCGCCGGTTTCCCCGGTCAGCACCGTGAAACCGGCGCGCAGGTCCAACTCCAGGCGCTGGACGATGACGAAATCCGACAAAACAATGCGTTGCAAGGCCATGTTCAGGCCACTCCTTCGTTCCAGTGCAGTTTTTTGCGCAGGGTGTCGAAATAGCTCCAGCCCGTGGGGTGCAGCAGCCGCAGCTGGTGGGGGGAGCGTTTGACGATGATGCGGTCGCCGTGCATCAGTTCGGTGAACGTCTGCATGTCGAAGTTGGCGCTCGCGTCCTTGCCCGCCACCAGCTCGACGCTGATCTCGCCATCGGAAGGCAGCACGATGGGCCGGTTGGACAGGGTGTGGGGGGCAATGGGCGCCATCACCCAGCCGGCGATGGCGGGGTGCAGCATGGGGCCACCAGCCGACAGCGCGTAGGCGGTGGAGCCGGTGGGCGAGGCGATGATCAGGCCGTCGGCGCGTTGGCTGGCCACAAAGCGGCCGTCCACCGCCACACGCAGCTCGATCATGCTGGCGGCGGGCCCTCGGTTGACCACCACGTCGTTCAGTGCCGTGGCCTTGAACACGCAGCGCTCGTCGCGCCACACGCTGGCCTCGATCAGGGCGCGCCGGTCTTCGTCGAAGGTGCCGCGCAGCATGGGGCGCAGCTTCTCGGGGTAATCGCCATAGGGCACGTCGGTGATGAAGCCGAGGCGCCCCTGGTTGATGCCCACCAGCGGCGTGCCAAAGCGGGCCAGCTGGCGCGCGATGCCCAGCATGGTGCCATCGCCCCCCACCACCAGGGCCAGGTCGCAGCGGGCTCCGATCTCTTCCACGCTGAGCGCGCCGTATTGCATGAGGCCCGTGTTGTGGGCGGTGTCGCGCTCCATCGCCACGTCGCAGCCTTCATCGTGCAGGAAGTGGGCAATGCCATCGAGTGCGTCACGCGAACCCAGGGCCTGGTACTTGCCCACAATGGCCACGTGCTGAAAACGCAACGGGGTGGCAGCGGGACTGCTGGTGGCGGTGGGCTGCGGGCGGGGCGATGTCATGTTTAAATTACAACACAGCTCCATAGAATGAAAGCATGCTAGACGACCGCTCCAAGTTGTTGCTCAAGGCCTTGGTCGAGCGCTATATCGCCGACGGCCAGCCGGTGGGTTCGCGCACGCTGGCCAAGGCCACCGGGCTGGAGTTGTCGCCGGCGACCATACGCAATGTGATGAGCGATCTGGAGGAGCTGGGCCTGATCGCCAGCCCCCACACATCGGCCGGGCGCATCCCCACCGCGCGCGGCTACCGGCTGTTTGTGGACACCATGCTCACCGTCAACCGCGACCAGCTGGCCGCACAAGACGGCATGGCGACCGCGAGCCTGCAGGCCGATCAGCCGCACAAGGTCATCAACCACGCCGCGCAGCTGCTGTCCAACATGTCGCAGTTTGTGGGGGTGGTGATGGCACCTCGGCGCAGCTCAGTGTTCCGTCACATCGAATTCCTGAGCCTGTCCGAACACCGGGTGCTGGTCATCATCGTGTCACCCGACGGCGAGGTGCAGAACCGCGTCATTCACACGCAGACGGTGTACACCCAATCGCAACTGCAGGAGGCCGCCAACTTCCTCAACGCCCACTACGCCGGTTTGACCATGGAGTCGGTGCGCGAGCGCCTGCGCCACGAGGTGGACGCTCTTCGCACGGAAATTGCGCAGTTGATGGTGACCGCCGTGGAGGACGATCCCAGCAGCAACCAGACGGCCGACGAGGTGGTGGTGGCCGGTGAGCGCAACCTGTTGTCGGTGACAGAGTTCTCCAGCGACATGGGCAACCTGCGCCGCATGTTCGACCTGTTCGAGCAGAAGGCCCAGCTCATGCGCCTGCTCGATGTGTCCACCCAAGCCGAAGGCGTGCGCATCTTCATCGGTGGCGAAAGCCAGGTGGTGCCCTACCAAGACCTGTCGGTGGTGACCGCACCCTACGAAGTGGACGGTCAGGTCGTGGGCACACTGGGTGTGATCGGCCCACAACGCATGGCCTACGACCGCATGATCCAGATCGTGGACATCACTTCCAAGCTCGTCAGCAACGCGCTGAGCCACAACAAATAGGGCCCGAGGTACTGCGCTTACAATCCCGCGCTCGGGCGGGCCGTTAGCTCAGTTGGTTAGAGCAGAGGACTCATAATCCTTTGGTCGTTGGTTCAAGTCCAACACGGCCTACCACCCGAAGTCAGCTCAAACGCCAAGCCCAGTGTGATCCACTGGGCTTTTTTGTTTCTCGGCCAACCCCGGTCTGCACAAGGTAATGCAAGCGGCGACGGAGTCCCCCGCTGATCAGGAAGATTGCCGAACCAGCGGTTGAAATGTGAAAATGCGTGAACCGCCATTTGTGGTTTCGCAAAATATCATTTTTCGCACAGGAGAACGCCGTGGAGTCGCATTTCGATTTGAAGGTTTGGGGGCATTGGATGCGGCGCGGCCTACTGGTCTTGGCGTTGCTGCCGGCGCTCCTGGCCCGAGCGCAGCCTGTGCCATCGGTCGAACTGGATCGCTTGTCGGAGCAAGCGGCACTGACCGGGCAGGTGCGGCTGTTGGTGGGGCTGAACGTGCCCGCCCAACCGGAGGGTTTGCTGCATGCGCGCGAAGTGTTGGCACAACGGGCCAACACCCAGAACGCACAGGCTGCGATTGACCGCTTGCTGGCCGGTACACAGACCCAGGTGTTCGCCCGCTACGAGAGCATCCCCTACATGGGGCTGTCCACCGACGCCAACGGCATGGCCCGCTTGCGCGCCTCGGGCCTGGTGCGGGTGCTTGAAGAAGACCGCCTGGCCAGACGCAATCTGCGGGAAAGCGTGCCTCTGGTGAACGCCCCCACCGCCTGGGCTGCGTCCGACACCGGCGCGGGCTGGGCGGTCGCTGTGCTGGACACCGGCGTGGACAAGTCTCACGCTTTCCTTGCGGGCAAAGTCGTGAGCGAGGCTTGCTACTCGACCAACAACGGCACCACTGCATATTCAGTGTGTCCGGGCGGTGTCTCGGCGAGCACCGCATCAGGTTCTGGCGCCAATTGTTCGGTCAGCCAGTACGGCGGTGGCTGCCAGCATGGCACCCACGTGGCGGGCATCGTTGCGGGCGCCAATGGCCCATCGGGTGCAGCGGGCGTGGCAAAGGGGGCGAACCTCATCGCGGTGCAGGTGTTCAGCTATTTCCCCAGCTACCAGGACGTGTTGTCTTACACCTCCGACCAGATCAAGGGGCTGGAGCGGGTATATGCGTTGCGCGATACCTACGCAATTGCCGCGGTCAACATGAGCCTGGGGGGCGGCCAGTACACCAGCACCTGTGACAGCAGCAATACCGCTATCAAGGCGGCCATCGACAACCTGCGCTCCGTGGGCATTGCCACCGTGATCGCGTCGGGCAACAACGGTTACCTCAACGCCATCAGCGCACCAGCCTGTGTGTCCAGCGCCATCAGCGTGGGCGCCACTTGTGACGCGAGCGATACCGGCTATTGCGCCACCGGTGTCAACGGTGTGGCGGGGTATTCCAACATCGCCAGCTTCGTGTCGCTGCTCGCGCCTGGCAGCTACATCAACTCATCGGTGCCGGGTGGCGCCTACGCCAACTGGAGCGGAACGTCCATGGCCACCCCCCATGTGGCCGGTGCCTGGGCGGTGATGAAGCAGGCAGCGCCCAGCCTCAGCGTGTCGTCAGCGCTCAACCACCTGCGCAGCACGGGGCTGCTGGTGAACGACACGCGCAGTGGTGGCAGCGTCACCGGGCTGCGCCGCATCGACCTGGCCACCCTACCCACGCCGGTCGCGTCCTACGCGCTGTCGGTGGTGCGCAATGGCACGGGTGCTGGTCAGGTGACGTCTTCACCCGTGGGCATCAGCTGTGGCGCCACCTGCTCGGCTTCGTTCGATGCCAGCACCAGCGTCACCCTCAGCGCCTCGGCCAACGCCGGGTCGGTGTTTGTCGGGTGGGGCGGCGCTTGCAGCGGCACCGCGTCCACCTGCACGGTGTTGATGTCGCAGGCACAAGCCGTGAGCGCCAGCTTCGAGCCCCAGGCCCTGGTGCTGCTGCAAGTGAGCAAGACCGGCACCGGTGCAGGCACGGTGACGTCTTCGCCCCAGGGTATCAGCTGTGGCAGCGATTGCAGCGAAAGCTATCCCGTGGGCGCGTTGGTTACGTTGAGTGCCAAGGCGGCGGGAGGCTCCAAGTTTGGCTCCTGGAGTGGCTGCAGCAGCGTGAGCGGCACCAGCTGCACCGTGTCCATGAACCAGGCGCGCTCGGTCATGGCTACCTTCAACAAACGCTGACGCGACGAATCACAGTTTGTCGAGGGCCAGCGCCGGCTGGCCCGCGTTGTCCAGCGCCTGTGTGCTCGATGCCACCAGCACGGCGTCGTCACAAGGTGTGTATACCCGCACTGCTTCGGTCTTGCCCTTGACCACCACATCGGCCAGCGGCCTGAGCAGGGGGCCGTCCTGACCGAGCAGTGCCACCGTGCTGGCCGAGATCAGGATGCCCGTGCCAAAGGCCTTGTTGGCCCCTTCGAGGCGCGCGGCCAGGTTCACGGTGTCGCCGATGGCTGTGTACGAAAAACGGGTTTCCGAGCCGATGTTGCCCACCACCGCTGGCCCGCTGTGGATGCCGATGCGCATGCCAATCGGGGGCAGCCCTTGGGCTTGCAACCGCGTCACCATGGCCGCCATGGCCTGCTGCATTTCGATGGCCGCGT
>DASUIK010000396.1:0-2939 GCA_036279795.1 Burkholderiaceae bacterium
GCCGGCGGGCACGGGCGCGGTGAAACGCACCTTGTTCAGCCCATAGTTCACGCCCATGCGCAGGTCGGCAATGGCGATGCTGGCATCGAAAAACTGCGGCACCAGCGACAAGGTGAGAAAACCGTGCGCGATGGTGGTGCCAAACGGCCCGGTTCGCGCGCGCTCCTCGTCGAGGTGGATCCATTGGTGGTCGCCGGTGGCGTCGGCGAACTGCTGGATGCGTGCCTGCGACACCGTCACCCAATCGCTGACCGCCACCTCCTGTCCAGACAAGGCCAGCAAGTCGTCGAGCTGCGCAAAAGCTTTCATTGGTCCAGCCATTGGCAAATGCCCTCCCATTGCAGCAAGTCCTTCTCCACACGGCCGGGTGCCACGTCGAACACCGTCAAACCGCGCGCCGCCAGGTGCACGTAGTTCTGGGTGTCACGCAGGTGGCCCAGCACAGGCAGGCCCAGGCTTTGCACAAATTCGGTCAGCTTGTCGAAGGCGATGGTGCGACCATCGACCCGCATGCCCACCACCCCAATGTCGGGCTTGCCGTGTTTGCGCTGCTCCAGCAGCTCGTCGATGAAAGCCCGCGTGGCGTACATGTCAAAGATGCTGGCCTGCAGCGGCACGATGACCTTGTCGGCCAGTTTCACCACATCCTTGAAACGCCAACCGTGCAAACCTCCCGGCGTGTCCAGCACCACATGTGTGGTGCCTTTGGGTGGCTTGACGATGAGGTCGGGGCTGGCGTCCCAGGTGGCGATGGGGCGCGCGGCTTCGGGCCGCAGGCTGAGCCACAGCCTAGACGACTGCTGGCGGTCCACGTCGCCCAACATCACGGCATGCCCTTGCCGGGCCCAGTAACCCGCCACATGGGTGGACAGGGTGGACTTGCCCACACCTCCCTTGGGATTGGCAACGACTACAACTGGCATGCAAACCTCCTGTCTTGGGGTGGGACCGGCATCTTACAAAAGCTGCTCGACCCGAGGCTCAACCCCCACCCACGAACCCATCCCACACCAGCTTGAGGCCTGTGAGCAACATGCCGGCGTACACCAGCCGGTAGAACACCACCGGCTTGATGCGGCGGGCCACCTTCACGCCAGCCCACACGCCGACGGGCGCAAAAGGCAAAAGCGCCAGCGAGGTGGCCATGTTGCGCGTGTCCAGCAACCCCAGAAAGCCGTAAGGCACCCACTTGCTGAGGTTGATGACGAAGAAGAACACGGCCATCGTGGCGGTGAACTTCACCGGCGAGAACTTCAGCGGGATCATGTAAGCGTTGATGGGCGGCCCACCGGCATGCGCGATGAAGCTGGTGAAGCCCGACGTGGCGGTGAGGATGGCCCCCACCCATCGCGGCGGTGGCGCACTGCCGGGCTTGGGCGGAAACAGCAGGCGCTGCGCCAGAAACACCAGGGTGAACACCCCCACCAAGCCCGCCACCACATGGGCAGGCAAGGCGCGGAACAGGAGCGCCCCGATGGCGATGCCCACCAAGCCACAGGGGATCAAGAACTTCAACATGGGCACGTCAAAGTCCTTGCGGTAGGCAGCCAGACCCAGCAAGTCCATCACCAGCAGCACAGGCATGAGGATGGCAGCCGCCTGGGGCACCGACACGGCCAACGCCATCATGGGCACGGCCAGCGAGCCGAAACCGGCGCCAAAACCGCTCTTGCTCAAGCCCAGCAGGAGCACCGCCGGGATGGACACCGCGTAAAACCACGGGTCCGTGATCAGGGGCAACGTCAAACTTTCTCCACGATCAATGCAATCCCTTGGCCCACACCGATGCACATGGTGCACAAGGCGTAGCGCCCGCCCACGCGGTGCAACTGGCTCACCGCCGTCGTCACCAGCCGCGCACCGCTGGCGCCCAGCGGGTGACCCAGCGCAATCGCGCCGCCCCACTGGTTCACACGCGGGTCATCGTCTTGCAAGCCGAGCTGGCGCAGCACGGCCAGCCCTTGCGCGGCGAAGGCTTCGTTCAGTTCAATCACGTCCATCTGCGCCAGGCTCAGGCCGGTCTGCGCCAGCAGCTTCTGCGTGGCCGGCGCCGGGCCGATGCCCATGACACGCGGCGGCACACCGGCCGTGGCCATGCCCACAATGCGCGCGCGGGGCGTCAGGCCGTTTTTGGCGGCGGTGTGTTCGTTGGCCAGGATCAGCGCACACGCGCCGTCGTTCACCCCGCTGGCGTTGCCGGCGGTCACCGTGCCATCGGGGCGCACCACGCCCTTGAGCTTGGCCAGAGTCTCCAGGCTGGTCGCACGCGGGTGCTCGTCCTGGCTCACCACGATGGCGTCGCCCTTTTTCTGGGCGATGGTCACCGGCGTGATTTCGGCCGCGAGGTGGCCGGCCTGCTGCGCGGCCACGGCCTTGAGCTGGCTGGCCAGGGCCATGCGGTCCTGCGCTTCGCGTTCGATCTTGTAGTCCGTGGCCACGTTCTCGGCGGTCTCGGGCATCGAATCGACGCCGTACAGCTCTTTCATGCGCTTGTTGACGAAGCGCCAGCCGATGGTGGTGTCGTACACCGCGTTGTTGCGGCTGAAGGCGCTTTCGGCTTTGGGCATCACAAAGGGCGCGCGGCTCATGCTTTCCACGCCGCCGGCGATCATGAGGCCGGCTTCGCCGGACTTGATGGCGCGGGCGGCCGTGCCCACGGCGTCCATGCCGGAGCCGCACAGGCGGTTGACGGTGGAGCCGGGCACCTGCAGCGGCAGGCCGGCGAGCAGCGAGGCCATGTGGGCGACGTTGCGGTTGTCTTCACCGGCCTGGTTGGCGCAGCCGAAGATGACGTCGACCACCGAGGCCCAGTCCACATTCGGGTTGCGCGCCATCAGCGCTTGCAGCGGGATGGCGGCCAGGTCGTCGGTGCGCACGCTGCTGAGGGCACCGCCGTAGCGGCCGATGGGCGTGCGGATGGCGTCGCAGATGAAGGCTTG
>DASUIK010000397.1:0-14998 GCA_036279795.1 Burkholderiaceae bacterium
TGGCAACGAAGAAAGCGGCGCCGACGCCAGCCTGCAGGTGCTGTACGAACTGGCGGCGCGAGAGGACTGCGCGGCGCAGCACATCCGCGCCAACAGCGTGGTGGTGGTCTTGCCCATACAAAACCCCGATGGCCGTGCCGCAGGCACCCGCCGCAACGCCTTCGGCTTCGACCTCAACCGCGATTGGTTTGCCCGCACCCAACCCGAGACCGACGGCAAGCTGGAGCTGATGCGACAGTACCCACCGCAGCTGTTCATCGATGCCCACGAAATGGGCAGCAAGGGCTTCTTTTTCCCGCCCACCGCCGACCCCACCTACCACGAGGTGCCCAACGCCACCCAGGCCTGGGTCAACCAGCGGTTTTCGCCGGCCATCAGCGCCGAGTTTGACCGCCAGAAGATCCCCTACTTCCACGGCGCGCCTTACGACTTGTACGCCATCGAATACGGCGACAGCGTCAGCACGGTGGGGTTTCATGCCGCCGGCATGACCTTCGAAAAACACAATGGGGCCAGCATCGCGCAGCGCACCCGCGAGCAGTACCTGGCCATGTGGGCATCGCTGTACGCCGGTGCGGCCGACAAACAGCGCCTGCTGACCGAGTGGCGCCAGTCGCACGTGGACGCGCGCGACCAGGGCAACGCGGGCACGCTCAAACCCAATGGCCTGTACTTTGACGGCAAGCGCCTGTACCAGCAGGTGCCCAACCTGCAGGTGCGGCACTATTTTTTCCCCGCCGACCCGGCCCGCGAGCGCGAAATCGCGCAGCTGGTGCGCCGCTTGCAGCGCATGGACGTGCAGGTGATGCAGCTCACCGCGCCCCTGACCGTGCCGGATTACCGGCCCTATGGCGGCGCACAAGGGGCCGTCACCTTGCCCGCCGGCAGCTACTGGGTGCCGATGAACCAGGCCCGCAAACACTGGATTCAGGCCATGCTGCACGAGCAGCCCTACAGCCCGCTCAGCGTGAGCTACGACGTGTCGGCGTGGAGCAACCCGCTTTTGCTCAACGTGGCTGGCGGCTCGTCGGCGGCGGCCTTGAACCCAAGCGCGCAGTTGGCCGCCACCCTGCCAGAACCAGCGCCCCTGGGCACACCGCCCGGGGCACTGCGCATCGGCTTGTTCGAGATGCCCGGCACCACCGCCTTCGAATCGGCCGGCGCGGTGCG
The DNA here is from genome assembly GCA_036279795.1 of Burkholderiaceae bacterium. Taxonomy (GTDB): domain Bacteria; phylum Pseudomonadota; class Gammaproteobacteria; order Burkholderiales; family Burkholderiaceae_C; genus Hydrogenophaga. The sequence continues at coordinate 1,171 of DASUIK010000397.1, forward strand.
CCACCTGTTCGAGCGCGTGTGGGGTGTGGCCTACACGCCGGTCACCGTGGCCGACATCGTGGCCGGCCTGTCCAACGTGGACGTGCTGCTGGTGCCCGACGGTCATGCCAACCGCGGCCTGCAAGCCTTGGGCAACAAGGGACAGAAGGCGTTGGCGGCCTGGGTCGCGGCGGGTGGGCGTTACGTTGGCTACCTCGGCGGCACCGAACTGGCCGTGGGCGCGGGCATATCCACGGCGGTGCTCAAGCCCTCACACACCGCCGCGCCGGGCGCCCTGATCCGCGTGCGCCTGGACCCCACCAGCCCGCTGGCCGCTGGCACCACCCACCCCTGGGTGATGTACCTCAACGACGCGGTGATGACGCCGGGCCTGGGTCAGGCGGTGGCCCGTTTCCCGGGCCTGGGGGATCCGGTGTTTCACACCTCGGGCCTGGCCATCGGTGTGGACGAGTTGGCCAACACCGCCGCCCTCGTGGACGAAGTGGTGGGCAACGGGCGCAGCGTGGTGTTCTCCTTCGACCCCAATTTCCGGGGTTGGACCGAAGGCACACAGCGGCTGCTGTGGAACGCCTTGTACGGACCCAACCCGACGGCCCCGGCGGCCCCGTTGCTGTCGTCCAAAGAACGTGCCAGCGCCCTCGACACAGCGGCACGCGCACTCAAGGACCTGCCCGACACCGGTGGCAAGGCCATCCGCATCGTTGTGGCGCCTGCCGACGCCGACCTGACCCGCGCGCTGCTGCAACGCTACGGCGCCGAGTTCAAGGTGTCGGCCAAAAAAGAGCGCACGGTGTTCGTGATCGCCAACCGAGAGGGACTGTCGGGCGAGGAACACCCGTTCGCGGCCGACCTGGCGCGCGAGCTGGCCCAGCTCATCACCCCGTTGTCGATTTCCCTGCCTTGAGGGATTGAAGGCCCGCGCTGTCAGGCCAGCGCGTCTTTCATCCGATGCCACAACATCCCCAAAGCCAACGTCGGCGTGCGCAGCAGCGGGCCGCCGGGGAACTCATGGTGTTTGAGGCGCGCGAACACATCAAAACGTTCTGACTGCCCGGCAATCGCATCGGCCACCAGTTGGCCGGCCAGGCCGGTGAGGGCCACGCCATGGCCGCTGAAGCCCTGCAGGTAATACACCTTGTCGCCCACGCGGCCGAAGTCGGGGGCTCGGTTCATGCTGATGTCCACAAAGCCACCCCACACGTATTCGATGGGCACACCAGCCAGGGCGGGAAAGACCTTGGCCAGGCGTTGCTGCATCACGGCCTTGAGGCCGGCCGGCGTTTTGGTGGTGTAGCTCACCCGGCCGCCGAACAGCATGCGGCGGTCGGCGCTGAAGCGGAAGTAATCGAGCACGAAGTTGTTGTCGCACACCGCCGCATTGCTGGGGATGAGCTGGCGGCACTGCGCCTCGCTCAGCGGCGCGGTGCCGATGATGTAGGTGCCCACCGGCATGATGCGCGGGTGGATCTGCGGCGCGACGTCGGGGCCGTGTTCGGGCAGCATGCAGTTGCCGGCGAGCACGGCGAATGCCGCCTTGACTTTGCCTTGTGCGGTGCGCGCGGTCACGCCGCTGGCGTCTTGTTCCAGCGCGGTGACGGGCGAACCCTCGTGGATGAGCACGCCCGCCTCGCGCGCGGCGCGGGCCAGGCCCAGCGCGTACTTGAGCGGGTGCAGGTGGCCGGAGATGGCTTCGTAACCCGCCGCCTGGTAGATGGGGCTGTCGATCAGGCGCTTGACGTCGGCGCCGGTGGCCACGTCGCACACGAGGCCGTAGTCGCGTTGCTGCATCTCCAGATCGGCCAGCAGGGCGCGGGCCTTGCGCGCCGAGTCGGCCACGTAGAGGTAGCCTTTGACGGCGTCGCAGTCGATCTGGTGCTGGGCGACGCGGCGATCGATCAGCGCGATCGCTTCGAGCGACATGTCCCAGGCGCGTTTGGCATCGGCGCGACCGAGCTGGCTTTCGAACTCGCCCTGGCCGCTGGCGTAGCCCACGATGAACTGCCCGCCGTTGCGGCCGCTGGCCCCGGAGCCGATGCGGTCGGCCTCCAGCAGCACCACGCGCCGGCCACGCTGGGCCAGCTCCAACGCGGTGGACAAACCGGCGAAACCGCCGCCCACCACCAGCACGTCGGCCGTGACCGAGCCTTGCAGCGGCGGCTGGGGCGCCGGCCGCTGGACGCTGGCCTCGTAGTAGCTGAGCTGGTTGAGCTGGGTGTCGGAACGCAGCAGCGGGGTCTTGAACATGGTCAACCTCACGCGCGTTGGCGCTTGGCCACCTGGCCCGCCAGGTAGGTCCAGACGAAGGTGGCGGCGGCATTGGTGGTGAGTTCGGCGTGGTCGTAGGCCGGGGCCACTTCCACGCAGTCCATGCCCACCCAGTTGAGGTCGGCCAGTTCTTCGATGAAGGTCAGCACCTGCGAGCTGGTCATGCCACCGGGCTCGGGCGTGCCCGTGCCGGGCGCGAAGGCCGGGTCCAGGCAGTCGATGTCGAGCGTGAGGTAGCAGGGCCGCTGGCCGATGCGCTCGCGGATGGCGGCCACCATGCCGGCCAGGCCCTCGCCATCTTTGCCACGCAACTGGCGGGCGTTGTAGATCAGGCCGCCCTGGTCGGCCACGTACTCGCGCGCGGCGCGTTCGCCGCTGGAGCGTATGCCGATCTGCACCGTGTGTGCGGGGCTGGCCAGGCCTTCTTGGAGGGCCTCGTAAGTCCAGGTGCCGTGGCCGGAGGGCTCGCCGAAGTGGTCGCTCCAGGTGTCGCAGTGGGCGTCGAAGTGCACCACGGCCAGGGGCTCACCATTCCCATATGCCGCCTGCGCGGCGCGCAGCAGCGACAGGGTGATGGAGTGGTCGCCGCCCAAGAACACGCAGTGGTGGCGCGCCATCAGCGCGGCGGCCTGGGCTTCGATGTGGCGACGCACCTCGGGCAGCGGAGAGGCGTTGGGCAGGCGCATGTCCAGCGCGTCGCCCAGTTGGTCCAAGGGCGACACATTGAAGTGCGGGTGGATGCCATCGCACAACATCAGGCTGGCCGCGCGTATGGCCTGCGGGCCAAAACGCGCCCCGGGGCGGTTGGTCACCACGCCATCAAAAGGCACGCCGGCCACGGCGAAAGGCTGGTCGGCCAAGGGCTCGCAAGCCAGGAAACGGTTGCTGTTGTTCGCAAAGGCAAATTGGCCCATGGCCATGGTGAGGTCCTTGTGAAATCCAGTGGGGAGGAAGTGGCGCCTGAAGGTAGCGCAATATGCCGCCAGCGGGCGGTGCCAATTGTGGGCCGCGTCAGGGCGCCGCTGCGGCCAGGTGGGTGGCCGGGCGAGCGATCGTCACAGATCGCGCGCCCACACCTGGCCCACCAGGTCTTTGCCAAAGCTGTGGTGGTGGTCTTGCTCCACCAGCTCAAAACCCTGGGCCTCGTAAATGCGACGCGCCGACACCAGCACGTCGTTGGTCCAGAGCACCATGCGGCGGTAGCCGCGCGCGGTGGCAAAACGCAAGGCCTCGTCCACCAGGCGCCGCCCCAGGCCCAGCCCGCGTGCGGTCGCGTCCACGTACAACATGCGCAGCTTGGCGGTGTCAGCGTCCTGGTGAACCACAAACACCGAGCCCACCACCTGCCCTTCGCGCTCGGCCACCCAGCAGCGCTCCCACTCGGGCTTGAAATCGCGGATGAACTGGGCGGTGATCTCGGCCACCAAGGCCTCGAAGGTCCAGTCCCAACCGTACTCCTGCGCGTACAGGCGCGCCTGGCCGCTGACGATCTGGCCCATGTCGCCGGGCACTGGGTGACGCAAGGTAAAGCCGTGTTCAGGTGTTGTCATCGCGGGGGCCCGGTTGGCTGGCACCGACGCATGATACGCAGCGCCACTTTGGTCGCACAGTCCATATGCTTTCCTGATGACCCGGGTGCTAGGCTTGCGCCCATGCCCGTCCACCCACCCCAACACCCCACACACACGACCGCCCCGTGGCCGTGGTTGACCTGGGCACTCGGCTGGGCGCTGATGGTCTCGCTGAGCGATCGCCTGGATCTGGCCAACCTCGCCATGGTGTTGCTGCTCACCTCGGCCATCGCATCGCTCTGGCTGTCGGGTGTGGTCAGTGCGCTGGTCAGCACCGTGGCGGTGGTGGGTTTCAACTGGGCGTTTGTGCCCCCACGGTTCGAACTGGCGGTGGACCTGCACCAGCACGCCGTGCTGCTGCTGGCCATGCTGGTGGTCAACTGGATCATCTCGGGCCTGGTGATCCGCCAGCGCAGGCTCACCAGCGCCGCGCAGCGCATGGCCGAGCGCGAGGCGCGCCTGCGCAGCTGGGGCGATGTCCTGCGTGACGCCCCCGATCCAGCCGCCCACGCCAGCGCCTTGCATGCGGCGCTGGCCGACGCTGCGCAACGCCCTGTTGCGGTGATGGTGCTGCGCGGCCTGGACACCGCGCCAGAAGACCCGTCCACGCTGCAGGTGGGCCTCATGAACGATGAGCAGCGCACGGGCCTGGGCCTGTGCGTCCGCGATGGCCATGCCATGGGCGCCGGCACGGGCCGCTACGACGAACTGCCCGACTGGTACCTGCCCTTGCGCGGGCGCGGCGTGACCCTGGGTGCCGCGCTGGTGTCCGACGTGGGCGCCCACGAAGCAGGCAGCGAACTGCGCCCCCACCTCCAAGCCCTGTGCGACCAGATGGGCGCCGCCTTGCAACGTTCGCTGATCGCCACCCAAGAACAGCTGACGCGCGAGCAAGCGCAACAGCAAGCCACCCGCAACGCCTTGCTGGCCGCCATCTCACACGACTACCGCACCCCCTTGGCCACCATCATGAGCGCCGCATCGTCCCTGCACGACCAGGCCGAACGCCTGGGTGTGGCGCAGCGCCGCCGGCTGGCCAGTGGCATCGTGGAAGAGGCCTCGCACCTGCACCGCATGACCGACAACACGCTGCAACTCGCGCGCCTGGACTCGGCGTCGGTGCAACTGCGCCGCGAGTGGGAATCGGCGGAGGAAATCGTGGGCGCCGCGCTGCGCCGTGTGCGTCGGCGGCCTGAGGGGTCGCGCATCAAGGCCTGGGTGGAACCCGAGTTGCCCCTGCTGTGGTGCGACACGCTGCTGATGGCCCAGCTGCTGGACAACCTACTCGACAACGCGCTCAAATACAGCCCGCCCGACACGCCCGTGGAACTCAAGGTCAGGCGCGTGGCCCAGACGATGCAGTGGAGCGTGTGCGACCGGGGCCCGGGCATCGCGCCGGCCTGGCGGGATCGGGTGTTCGAGGTGTTCCAACGCGGCCACGGACCCAGCCAGACACCCGACATCGGTGCCCACAACACGGGCACGGGCGTGGGCCTGGCGGTGAGCCGATCGATCGCCCGGGCCCACGGTGGTGAGCTGAGCGTGCGGGTGCGCGCCCATGGCGGGTCTTGTTTTGAATGCACACTGCCGCTGCATGAGCCACCCCATCCTGCTGATTGAAGACGACCGCGAACTGCGGGCGGCGCTCACAGAAGCGCTGACAGTGGAAGGCCACGAGGTGCTTGCCTCGGCCAGCCTGGCCGATGCCCGCGCCCGCCTGCGGCATGCCCAGCCACACGCCTGGCCGGATCTGGTGCTGCTGGACCTGGGCCTGCCCGATGGCGACGGTGCGGCCTTTCTCGCCGAGATCCGCCGTGCCAGCAACACGCCGGTGATCGTCATCTCGGCGCGCGAAGCCGAGGGCCAGAAAATCCAACTGCTGGACAGCGGCGCCGACGACTACCTGGTCAAACCCTTTGGCATCGGGGAGCTGCTGGCCCGCATGCGGGTGGCCCTTCGCCACCGGGGCCAACACAACCGCCCCCCTGTGCTGCAACACCGCCATGGCCCACTGGACATCGATCTCGCCGCGCACCGCGTGCGCCGCCACGGGCAGGACGTGCACCTCACGCCCACTGAGTTCAAGCTGCTGGCGCGGCTGGTGCGCCAGTGCGGGCAAGTGGTCACGCACCGCCAACTGTTGGCCGACGTGTGGGGCGCCGAATACACCGAGCAGACCCACTACCTGCGCCTGTACATGGGCCAGTTGCGCGCCAAGCTCGAAGACAACAGCGCCGAACCCCAGCACCTGCTGACCGAACCCGGCGTGGGCTACCGCCTGGCCGAGGGCGACACCGACGACACCCCACCGGCGTGACAGCGGGTTGCTTATGCGATCCTGATGCGGGTTGGACCATCGTACGGACTTCGGAACCACCGGAGTCTTCATGACCACCCCATCTCAGGCCACCACCCCACCCGCGCGACAAGGCCTGGGCGCGTTGACGCTGGGCGCCATTGGCGTCGTGTACGGCGACATCGGCACCAGCCCGCTCTACACCGTCAAGGAAATTTTTGCGCCCCACACCGGCGTGCCACTGGACGCAGCCCACCTCATTGGCGCCGTCTCCGCCGTGATCTGGGCGCTGATGCTGGTGGTCACGCTCAAGTACGTGGTCCTCATCCTGCGGGCCGACAACCACGGCGAGGGTGGGGGCCTGGCCCTCACCGCACTGGCCGCCAAAGCGGTGTCGTCGCGCCCCGCCACACGCCGCGCCCTGCTGCTGCTGGGTGTGTTCGGCGCCACATTGTTCTATGGCGACAGCGTGATCACGCCTGCCATCTCGGTGCTCGGTGCGATGGAAGGGCTGGAGCTGCTGACACCCGTGCTCACCCCGTACGTGGTGCCCGCCACCCTCGCCATCCTGGTGGCGCTGTTTGTGGTGCAACGGCTGGGCACCGCCGTGGTGGGCCGCTTCTTCGGCCCCATCATCGTGTTGTGGTTTGTTGTTCTGGGCCTGGTGGGCTTGGTCCACATCGCACAACAGCCCGCCATCCTCGCGGCACTCAACCCGCTGCACGCCTGGCACTTTCTGGTCGATCGTGGTTGGCATGTCTTTGCTGCGGTGGGGGCCATCGTGCTGGCGCTCACCGGTGCCGAGGCGCTGTACGCCGACATGGGCCACTTCGGCCGCCGGCCCATACAGCTGGCATGGACGGGCCTGGTGTTGCCCGGCCTGGCACTCAACTACCTGGGTCAGGGGGCGCTGCTGATGGGCGACCCCTCGGCCATCCAGAACCCCTTCTACCGCCTGTTCCCCGACGCCTGGGTGCTGCCCGCCGTGGTGCTGGCCACGCTGGCCGCCATCATCGCGTCGCAGGCCGTGATCTCGGGCGCGTACTCCATGACCAAACAGGCCATCCAGCTCGGTTTTCTGCCGCGTCTGACGGTGCGCTACACCTCGGCGCGCGAGATTGGCCAGATCTACATGCCCGCCGTCAACTGGGCCTTGCTGGCCGGCGTCGTTGCGGTGGTGCTGTTCTTCGGCAGTTCATCGGCACTGGCCAGCGCCTACGGCATTGCGGTCACGCTCACCATGTTGATCACCACCGTGCTGACCTTCTTTGTGGTGCGCGAAGGTTGGCGCCTACCGGCCCCCGTGGCGTGGGGCGCCACGGCGTTTTTCCTGGGCATCGACGTGTTGCTGGTGGCCGGTTGTGCGATCAAGTTCCTGGACGGCGGCTGGTTCCCGCTGGCCATGGGCCTCTTGTTGTTCGGCGTGATGAGCACCTGGGCGCGCGGGCGTGAACTGGTGCTGCAAAGCATACGCGCCGACGGCCTGGCCCTGGGCGACTTCATCGCCGCCCTGGAACCGCGCAGCCTGCACCGCGCACAGCGCACCGCCGTGTACGCGGTGGCCGACCCCACCACCGTGCCACAAGCCCTGCTGCACAACCTCAAACACAACCAGGTGCTGCACGAACGCAACGTGATCCTGACCGTGGTGTTTCACGACGTGCCCTGGGTGCCCATGGCGGACCGGCTCGATGTCCAGACCCTGGGCCACGGCTTTTACCGCGTCATGGTGAATTTCGGCTTCATGAACACACCCGACGTGCCCAAGGCGCTGGAGCTGGCCCCGTCGCACGGGCTGCCGATCCCGCTGTTCGAGACCACCTACTTCCTCAGCCGCGAAACCGTGGTGCCCACACCAGGTGGTGGCATGGCGCACTGGCGTGAACGCCTGTTCGCCGCCATGAGCCAGAACGCGGGTGGCGTGGCGGCCTTCTTCCGCCTGCCGGGCAACGCGGTGGTGGAACTGGGCACACAGGTGCAGATTTGAATCCCTCCGACGACCGTGTCAGGGCGCCAACGCGGCGCTGGCCTGCCACCTGGCCTCCAGCCCCTCGCGCTCGAACACCTCGCACATGAAATCGATGAAACACCGCACCTTGGCCGGCACGTGACGGCGGCTCGCGTAGGCCAGGTTGATGGTGAGGCAGGGCAGCCGCCATTCGGTCAACAAGGGACGCAAGGCACCACGGCACAGGTCGTCGTGCAGGATGTAGGCGGGCAGGACCAGGGGGCCCAAGTCGCTCAGGGCGGCGGCGCGCAACACGTCGGCGTCGTCCGACTCCAGCAAGCCGCGCACGGGCACATTCACGATGTCGTTCCCGCGTTCAAACCGAAGCTCGTGGGGCGAATGGGCGTGCCGATACACCAGCATGGGTCGCGTGGTCAAGTCGTTCGGGTGGGCAACGGCGCCCTGCGCCTGGAGGTAGCCGGGCGATGCGGCCAGCACGCGTCGCGTGCGCGCGAGCCGGCGGATGGTGATGGCGGAGTCGGGCTCGAACTCGCGGTTGCGCACCGCCACGTCCACCTGCTGATCGATCAAGTCCACATAGCGGTTGGCGGCCACGATCTGAAGCGTCACCTGTGGATGGCGCTCGGTGAATTCGCGCACCCGTGGGGCGATGTGGCGCACCGCAAACGGCACCGACGCCGACACCCGCAACACGCCGCGCGGCTCGGCCTGGTCGGCACCCACAACCGCATCGGCATCAGCCAACTCAACCAGGGCGGCACGCACACGCGCAACGTAGCTGCGGCCGGTGTCGGTGAGCTGCAGGCGGCGCGTGTTGCGCATCACGAGTGACGCCCCCAAGCGGTCTTCCAGCGACGCGAGGTAGCGGCTGGCACTGGAAGTGGACAAGCCCAGCGCGTCGGCCGCGCCGCTCAGGGTGCCGGTTTCTTCGATGCGCACCAGCACTTCCATTTCGGTCCAACGGTCCATGGGTTCTCCTCAAAACGTCGGCACTTGCAAACGGCGGGAAACAGCTTTGCAGCGCTGCGCTTGGTCGCACCGCGGGGTCTCCCTACAGTGGAAAAGCCTTGCTTTACCCACACCACAACGGAGACAACCATGTGCAAGATTTGTGACGATGCCGCCGCGCGCGGCCAGCCACGGCCCAGCCACCTGCATCAAAACGAGACCCCGGGCACGGTGGCCAGCCCGCCCCGGCGCCAGTTCTTCAAGGCATCGGCCGCCGTGGCCGGTGTAGCGGCCACGGCCGCGCTCGCGGGCTGTGGCGGCGGCAACGCCATCGCCGCCGAAACCGCGCCCGAAGGCGTGGGCCAACCGGGCCGGCGCACGCTGATCCGCGGTGGCGCGGTGCTGTCGATGGACAACAGCGTGGGCAACTTTGCGGTAGGCGACGTGCTGCTCGAGGGCAAGACCATCGTGGCCGTGGGCCCCAACCTGTCGGCGCCCGGCGCGGCGGTGATCGATGCCACCGGCATGGTCGTCATGCCCGGCTTCATCGACACCCACCACCACCAGTTCGAAACCGCGCTGCGCGGCCAGTTGGCCGACAGCGTGCTGCTGCCCGGTGGCGCCTACAACGAAGGCGTCAACAACTACTTCGAAACCATCCTGGGCAACTTCGCCGGCAAATACCGCCCGCAGGACGTGCACATCAACGAGCTGTATGGCTCGCTGGCCCAGCTCGACGCCGGCGTGACCACGGTGATGGACGTGAGCCAGATCCACCACACGCCCGAGCATTCGGACGCTGCGGTGGAAGGCCTGGTGGCCGGTGGGCGCCGCTCGGTGCTGGGCTATTTCGAGGGCGATTACACGCGTGCCAACTACGCCTACCCGGCCGACGCGCGGCGCCTGAAGTCGCGCTATTTCGCCAGCGACGACGGCCTGCTGAGCATGGTGATGGGCGGCGAGATCTACCTGCCCGGCTACCAGGCGGCCTGGGCCATCGGCCGCGAGCTGGACATCCCCATTGCGCTGCACGTGGTGGGCACCTTTGGTATGGCGCCCACGTTTGATGCCATCGCCAGCAACACGCGCGCCGCACCGGGTGCGCGCGACGCCAACCAGGTGACCATGGGGGCGGACAACATCTTCATCCACATGACGGGCATGAGCGATCTCGGTTGGGACGTGGCCGCCGAGGTGGGCGCCCACGTGTCGCTGGCGGTGCCCATCGAGATGCAGATGCGCCACGGCACGCCGCCCACGCAGAAAGCGCTGGACCGGGGCATGCGGCCCTCGCTGTCCACCGACGTGGAGTGCACCATGACGGCCGACATGTTCAGCCAGATGCGTTTTGTGATGACGCTGCAGCGCATGTTCGCCAACGAACGCGCGCTCGCCGGCCAGGCCTACCCCAACCTGCTCAAGTCCATCGACGCCATCCGCTTCGCCACCATCGAAGGCGCGCGCGGCCTCAAGCTCGATCACAAGGTGGGCTCGCTCACGCCGGGTAAGGAGGCCGACATCGTGTTGCTCGACGCCACCGCCCTCAACGTGGCGCCGCTCAACAACGTGCCGGGTGCGGTGGTGACGCTGATGGAGCGCACCAACGTCTCCACCGTGCTGGTGGCCGGGCAGATCAAGAAATGGCGAGGCAAGTTGGTGGGCCATGACATGGACAAACTGCGCCGCGACCTCGAAGCCAGCCGCGATTACCTCTTCAACGCTGCGGGCGTGACGCCCAACCTGTTCCGCGTCTGATTTAAAGCCAACCGCCTCCCAACAAAAACACCGCCCGATCCGGGCGGTGTTTTTTTATTGGGGGACACCGCCGGGCTGGCTTTGCCAGTCGGCTGGTGTCGCCCCTTGAGGGAGACGCGGCCACACACAGTGGGCAAGCAACGGGGTGGGTCTGATCAGTCGATCTTGATGTTCTTGGCCTTGACGATGCGGCCATAGATGTCGGCATCGCGACGGACCATGCTGGCCATCTCGGCGCGGGTCACGCCCAGCGGTTCGCTGTTGAGGTCGCGGATGCGCTTGGACACGTCGGCATCCTTGCTGCCTTCCACAAACACGGCGTTCATGCGGTCCACGATCGCCGCCGGTGTGGCGGCCGACGTCCAGATGCCGTGCCAGGACATCATGGTCAGGTTGGGCACGGTCTCCGACAGCGTGGGCACGTTGGGCAGGGCGGCAAAACGCGCCGGGCCCGAGTAGGCCAAGGCCTGCACCTTGCCGTCCTTGATCAGCGGGAAGGCGGTGGCGATGGGCTCCATCACCGTGTCCACCTGGCCGCCCATCACATCGGGCACGGGGCTGGCGCGGTAGGGCACGTGGACCATGTCGGTGCCCGTCTCTTCCTTGAACCACTCCACGATCAGGTGCGAGGGGCTGCCCGCGCCATAGGACGCGTGCGAGATGGTGCCGGGCTTGGCCTTGGCGGCGGCCACCAGGTCTTTCACCGACTTGGCCTCCAGGTTGGGCTTGGTGATCAGCACCAAGCCCTGGCGCATGGTGGTGGCCACCGGCACCAGGTCCTTCTGCGGGTCAAACGGCAGCTTGCTGTAGATGAAGGGGTTGATGGTGAAGGCGGTGGACAGGTTGTAGAGGAAGGTGTAGCCGTCCGCCGGAGCCTTGGCCACGGTGTCGGTGGCCAGGTTGCCGGCCGCGCCGGGCTTGTTGTCGATGACCACGGGCACGCCCAGTTTCTTGGACGCGTAGTCACCGTACAGGCGCGCAAAGATGTCGGGTGGGGTGCCGGCCGCAAAGCCCACCACGATCTTGATGGGGCGGGTGGGCCAGTTGGCTTCCTGCGCGTGCGAGAAGCCGGCGAGGGTGGCCAGGGTGAGTGCGGCAAGCACGTGGCGTCGGATGGTCATGTGAAGTCTCCAGTTGCGAGGGGGTTTCGCTTGTTGATGAAAAAATTCGCCGCTGTGTCAGGCCAGCACACAGGCCTGTTCGAACGCGAGCCGCGGTCCGCGCGCGCGTGGGGCCGGACCCGCAGGCCAGCCCAGGTTGATGAGAAAGTCCACCTCCCAACGTCCGTCGGGGAAGAAACTGCGGTTGACCCCTGCGGCATCAAAGCCGCTCATGGGTCCACACGCCAGGCCGAGCGCGCGTGCCGCCAAGAGCAGGTAGGCGCCCGTGAGACTGGCGTTGCGCACCGCCGTTTCGCGCGCATGGGCGGGTTTGCTCTCGAAGTTCGCGCGCGCCTCGGCCACGTGCCACAGGGTGGGCATGTGCTCGTAGAAGCGTGTGTCGCGCGCCACGATCACGGTGACGGGCGCCGATTGAACCTTGGGCACGTTGCCTGCCGCCACATGGGGCAACAGACGTTCGCGCCCGGCCTCGGTGGCGACGAACACAAACCGCGCGGGCTGGCAGTTTTGCGAGGTGGGGCCCAGGCTGGCGAGTTGGTACAAACGGCGCAACGTGTCGTCCGCCACAGGCGTGGGCGCGAAGGCGGCGTGGGTGCGGGCCTCGGTGAACAACTGGGCCAGCGCGCCTTCGTCCAGCGCATGGACCGTGGGGGGCGTGGTGTGGTCGGTCATGCATTCACCTCAGTCGATCTGTGCACCGGAGCGGCGCACGGCCTCGCCCCATTTGGCGATCTCGGCGGCACCAAAGGCCACCATCTGCTCGCCGTTCATGTCGGCCAGCTCCACGCCTTGGGCCGTGAGTTTTTCGCGCACCTCGGGCTTGGCCAGCACCTGCTGCATGGCCTCGCGCAGGCTGTCGCGTTGTGCGGCACCCAGGCCCGACGGGGCGTACAACATGAACCAGGCCACCAGGTCGAAGCCGGGCACGCCTTGCTCGATCAGCGTCGGCACCTCGGGCGCGGCCGCGCTGCGTTTGGCGCTGGACACCCCCAGCGCACGCAGCTTGCCGGAACGCATGTGCGGCAGCACCGCAGCCGGGTGGTAGAACATAAACTGCACGTTGCCGGCCACCAGTTCGGTCAGTGCCTGGGCACCGTCGCGGTAGGGCACGTGCTGGAAACTTTTGTTCAGGCGCGCGTTCACCAGCTCACCGGCCAGGTGGCCCGAGGTGCCGTTGCCCGCAGAGGCGAAGTTGATGCGATCACCACTGGCGGCCCGCAGGTCGGCCAGGTTTTTCCAGGGCGACTGAGCGGGCACCACCAGCAAAGTGGGTGTGGCGCCCACAAAAGCCAGCGGCACGAAGTCGCGCACCGGGTCGTAGCTCAGGCGCTTGAACAACGAGGCGTTGATGGCATGCGTGCCCACCGTGCCCAACAGCAAGGTCTGGCCGTCGCTGGCCGCCTTGGCCACCAGGTCGCTGCCGATGGTGCCGCCCGCGCCGGGTTTGTTGTCCACGATCACCGCCTGGCCCAGTTGCCGGCCCAACGCGTCGGCCAGGACACGGCCCACGATGTCGGTGGAAGTACCGGCCCCAAAGGGCACCACCAGCCGCACAGGCCGGGCGCCCGGCGTCTGCGCCACGGCCGCGCCAGCGGCCAGCGCTGCCGCAGCGATCAGCGCGCGCCGCTTCATGCCTTGCCTCCAAATCCGGCGGGCACTTCGCCGTCGTATTGCAGCTCGCGGGTGGCCTGGTAGGACAACGCAAAGCCGGCCGGCGTCTCGGCCTCTTCGGCCAGGTGGGCGATGAGGCCGGCGGTGCGCGCCAGGATGGGGACACCCCGCAGCGAGCGCACCGGGAAGCCCACGCCCATCAACACCGCCGGGATGGCGGCCGACACGTTCATGCGCAGGTCCTTGCCAGTGATGCCGGGGATCACGCGCTCGATGGCCTGCGCAATCTCCA
>DASUIK010000398.1:0-2643 GCA_036279795.1 Burkholderiaceae bacterium
GTGGGCACACAGGGCGCCACGAAGTCCATCACCTGCAGCCAAGGCCGCTGGCGCGTGCGGGCAAACCACACCATGGCCAGCAACACGCCGAGCAGCCCGCCGTGAAAACTCATGCCGCCTTGCCACACGGCCAGGATTTCCAGCGGGTTGGCGAGGTAGTAGGCCGGCTTGTAGAACAGGCAATAGCCGATGCGCCCGCCCAGCACCACCCCCAGCACGCCCAGGAACAGGATGTCCTCCACGTCGCGCCGCGTCCACTGCGGCAGGGACACAAACGGCGGGTGTTGCAGGCGGCGCGTGCCCAGCCACATGAACAGGCCGAACGCGGCCAGGTAGGTCAGGCCATACCAATGGACGGCGATGGGCCCGATCTGCAGGGCCACCGGATCGATCTGGGGGTGTATCAGCATGCGGGCGATTGTGCCTGTTCACGCACAAAGCCCACGAAGCGTGTGAGCGCCGGGCGCGGCTCGCCCTGGGCCCACACCAGCCGGGTCTCGCAGCGGGGCACGCCCGCCTGCGCCCACTCGCGGTAGACCACGCCGCTCCGCTCAAAACGGGTGACGCTGCGCGGCACCCAGGCCACGCCGAGGCCGGCCGCCACCAGGTTGACGATGGTCTGCATCTGGATGGCCTCCTGCGCCACCTGGGGCGACTGGCCGTGCGCGTGGTAGAGCGCAAACAGCGCGTCGGCGATGGAGGGCAGGATGCGGCGCGGGAACAGCACCAGCGGCTGCGCCAGCACCTGCGCGGCGCTGAGCCGGCGTGCAGTGGCCAGCGGGTGGGCGGCTGGCAGGGCGAGCACCAAGGGCTCTTCGGCCACCGGCAACGAGGCCAGCCTGGCCGGCACGAACCCGGGCGAATGCAGCAGCACCCCGGCATCGATTTCGCCCCGCTCCAAGGCGGCCAGTTGCACGTCGCCCGTGGCCTCGATGAGGTCCAGGGCCACGCCAGGCGAGTGGGCGCGAAAGCCACGCACCCAGAGCGGCAGCAGCTCAAAACCCACAGGCGACACGAAGGCCAGCCTCAGACGACCCACCTCGCCCGCCGCCGCCGCTTGCGCCACCGCCGGCAATCGCTGCGCTCGGGCCAGCAGCTCACGCGCCTCGGGCAGCAAGGCCTCGCCCGCCGGGCTCAGGGCCACGTGGCGGCGGCTGCGCTCAAACAGGCGCACGCCCAGCGTGGCCTCCAGCTGCGCGATGGCCTGGGTCAGGGGCGGCTGGGTCATGTGCAGCCGCAGGGCGGCGCGGCCGAAATGCAGTTCTTCGGCCAGCACCACAAATTGGCGCCAAACGCGCAGATCAACGGTCACCTCACTCATATGCCAAGCATATCAATAAGCCATAAAAAATGGATTGGAAGCAATCACAGGCAGGGCGCAAAATGTCGCCTTTATCCACACCGTCCCTCACACCTCAGAGCCCGCCATGGAAACCAAACCCATCCAGATCAACCGCCGAAGCGCCAACATCACCGAAGGCAAGTCCCGCGCGCCCAACCGCTCCATGTTCTACGCCATGGGCTACGAGGAAGGCGACTTCAAGAAGCCCATGGTGGGCGTGGCCAACGGCCACAGCACCATCACGCCGTGCAACTCGGGCCTGCAGAAGCTGGCCGATGCGGCCATCGCCGGCATCGAGGAAGCAGGCGGCAACGCCCAGGTGTTTGGCACGCCCACCATTTCGGACGGCATGGCCATGGGCACCGAAGGCATGAAGTACTCGCTGGTCAGCCGCGAGGTCATCAGCGACTGCATTGAAACCTGCGTGGGCGGCCAATGGATGGACGGCGTGCTGGTGGTGGGTGGTTGCGACAAAAACATGCCCGGCGGCCTGATGGGCATGCTGCGCGCCAACGTGCCCGCCATCTACGTGTACGGCGGCACCATCCTGCCGGGCTCGTACAAGGGCAAAGACCTCAACATCGTGAGTGTGTTCGAGGCCGTGGGTGAAAACGCCGCTGGCAAGCTCAGCGACTTCGACCTCCACGAGATCGAAAAACGCGCCATCCCCGGCACCGGCTCCTGCGGCGGCATGTACACCGCCAACACCATGAGTTCGGCCTTCGAGGCCCTGGGCATTTCGCTGCCCTACTCGTCCACCATGGCCAACCCACACGACGAGAAGATGAACTCGGCCAAGGAATCGGCCAAGGTGCTGATCGAGGCCATCAAGAAAGACATCAAGCCGCGCGACATCGTCACCAAAAAGGCCATCGAAAACGCGGTGGCGGTGATCATGGCCACCGGTGGGTCCACCAACGCGGTGCTGCACTTCCTGGCCATCGCCCACGCTGCCGGTGTGGACTGGAGCATCGACGACTTCGAGCGTGTGCGCCAGCGCACCCCCGTGTTGTGCGACCTCAAGCCCAGCGGCCAGTACCTGGCGGTGGACCTGCACCGCGCCGGCGGCATCCCTCAGGTCATGAAGATCCTGCTCAATGCGGGCTTGCTGCATGGCGACTGCATCACCATCACCGGCCAGACCATTGCCGAAGTCCTCGAGGACGTGCCCGACCAGCCGCGCGCCGACCAGGACGTGATCCGCCCCATCAGCAACCCGATGTACGCACAAGGCCACCTGGCCATTCTCAAGGGCAACCTCAGCCCCGAGGGCGCCGTGGCCAAGATCACCGGCCTGAAGA
>DASUIK010000399.1:0-6569 GCA_036279795.1 Burkholderiaceae bacterium
CTGCAGCACGTTCACGCCGCGCTGCACGCAGGCCAACAGCTTGACATCGTCAATCTCCACCCCGTACCCGGTGCAGCCGCGCGTGGCTTGCAGGTGGGCCAGCAGGGCGCCGTCGCCGCAACCCAGGTCGAGCACACGCGAGCCCGGAGGCACCAGGCGTGCGATGGAGTGCATCACTTTCTGATCACTCATGCTGCCACCTCGTTGGCGATGCGGTCAAAGTAGGCGCGCACGGTGTTCAGGTAGCGCGGGTCATCGAGCAAGAAGGCGTCGTGGCCGTGGGGCGCGTCGATTTCGGCGTAGCTC
Source organism: Burkholderiaceae bacterium (assembly GCA_036279795.1). GTDB lineage: Bacteria > Pseudomonadota > Gammaproteobacteria > Burkholderiales > Burkholderiaceae_C > Hydrogenophaga. The sequence continues at coordinate 307 of DASUIK010000399.1, forward strand.
ACGTCGCGCCGGTTGTCGAGCAAGGCCTTCACGATTTCGCGGCTGCGCGCGGGCGAAAAGCGCCAGTCGGTGGTGAAGCTCACCAGCAGGAAGCTGGCCGTGGCCCGCGCCAGCGCAGCGCTGAGCTGGCCCCCGTGTTCGCGTGCGGGGTCGAAGTAATCGAGTGCGCGGGTGATGAGCAGGTAGGTGTTGGCGTCGAAGTAGGTGCTGAACTTGTCGCCTTGGTGGCGCAGGTAGCTTTCGATCTGGAACTCGATGTCTTGTGTGGTGTAGTGGTAGGCGGTGCGCTCGCCAGGGGCGGTGTCGTCTTCCCCAGCGGCTTCCACCAGCGATCGAAGTTGCCTACCAAACTTTTCGTTCATCACGTCGTCGCTGAGATAGGTGATGTGGCCGATCATGCGGGCGATGCGCAGGCCGCGCCGGGGCAGGGTGCCCTCGCGCAGATAGTGGCCGCCGTGGAAGTCGGGGTCGGTCACGATGGCGCGGCGGGCCACCTCGTTGAAGGCGATGTTTTCGGCGGTGAGGTTGGGCGCGCTGGCAATCACCACCGCGTGGCGAACGCGTTCGGGGTATTGAAGCGTCCAGCTCAAGGTCTGCATGCCACCCAAGCTGCCGCCCATCACGGCGGCGAGCTGTTGTATGCCCAGGGCATCGAGCAGCCGGGCTTGTGCGTTGACCCAGTCTTCCACCGTGACCACCGGAAAATCGGCACCCCAGGCCTGGCCGGTGGCGGGGTTGAGGTGGGTGGGGCCGGTGCTGCCAAAACACGAGCCCAGGTTGTTGACGCCAATGACGAAGAATCGGTTGGTGTCCACCGGTTTGCCGGGGCCGATCATGTTGTCCCACCAGCCTTCGCTGCGGGGCTTGGGCTGGCCCTGATCGTCCAGGTGCACACCGGCCACGTGGTGGCTGGCGTTGAGGGCATGGCAGATCAGCACCGCGTTGGACTTCTTCGCGTTGAGCTGGCCGTAGGTTTCGTAGACGAGATCGTAGGCGGGCAACTCCGCGCCACTGCGCAAACGCAGGGGTTGCGAAACATGCAGGGTTTGGGGCGTGGCAATCAGGCTCAAACGTCGTCATCCCGGGCCGCTGCGCGGCCCAAAAACAAAAAACCCGGTGCCGCAAAGTGCGAGACCGGGGTCCCCTCTTTAGCGGCATTTTTAATGCGCCCGCAATTTGGAAGAAATCGGCGCAGAGGTGGCTAGTATAGAAGAAGCGGGCTCAGGAGGCCGCACAGACATGGCTGAAATCTACGGTTTGGATGCCTATGCCCCCGCCGAGGTGGCGCGCCGGGTGCAGAGCGTGGGCGTGACCAAAGCGCGCCTGCCGCTGCTGCAAACCCTGGTGCTGGGGGTGCTGGCGGGGGCTTTCGTTGGCCTCGGTTCGGTGTTTTTCACGCTGGTGAAGTCGGATGCGAGCTTGGGCTTTGCGGCCGCGCAGGTGTTGGGCGGTGGCGTGTTTGCGCTGGGCCTGCTGCTGGTGGTGGTGGCCGGTGCCGAACTTTTCACGGGGAACAACCTGCTGGCCATGGCCTGGGCGACCGGACAGATCAGCACGGGCGAGGTGCTGCGCAACTGGGTGCTGGTGTGTGCCGCCAATTTTGTGGGCGCTGCCGGTTTGGCGCTGCTGGTGTTTTTGAGTGGCCACTGGCAGATGAACGGCGGCGCCATCGGGCGCCAGGTGGTGGCCATTGCCTTGGCCAAGCAGGATCTGGCGCCGTGGACGGCGTTTTTCAGAGGGGTGTTGTGCAATGTGCTGGTGTGTCTGGCCGTGTGGATGGCCATGGCCGGGCGCAGCGTGATGGACAAGGCGGTGGCCATCGTTCCGCCGGTGGCGGCGTTTGTGGCCGCTGGCTTCGAGCACAGCATCGCCAACATGTACTGGTTTCCGCTTGCGATGTTGTTGCAGTGGGGTGGCGACCCCGTGCCCGGCCAGGCCGTCGTCACGGTCTGGGGCATGTTGGCCAACCTTGGCCCGGTGATCGCTGGCAACCTCTTGGGCGGTAGCGTGCTGGTGGCCTTGACCTACCAGGTGGTGTACCGCCGCACGTCGGCCACCTGAGCGCTCGGCGTTGCAGTTTCACAACGCAAAAAACCGGGTCTTCCCGGGGCAAACCCGGAGGCGACTGGTCCGCTGGGGCCAGTTGTCTAAAAAAAAGGCCCTTTTTCCCGGGCAACGCGCATAATTGTTAAGCACAGGTCTTCCTGTGTGATCAGTGATCGGACAGTTTCGCGTGCTACAGCGTTTCATCGTGGGTGTGCTTTCGGGACTCCATCGCTTTTTTTCTCTTTGTGTTTCTTGAGGAGTCCCTTGATGGGCAACAAACTGTACGTTGGCAACCTGCCATACACCGTGCGCGACGAAGACCTGCAACAGGCTTTCGGCGCTTTTGGCAATGTCAACAGCGCCAAAGTCATGATGGAGCGCGACACCGGCCGTTCCAAAGGCTTTGGTTTCGTGGAAATGGGTTCCGACGCTGAAGCGCAAAGCGCCATCAGCGGCATGAACGGTCAATCGCTGGGCGGTCGCAGCCTGGTGGTGAACGAAGCCCGTCCCATGGAAGCCCGTCCTCCCCGCACCGGCGGTGGCGGCTTCGGCGGTGGCCGCCGCGAAGGTGGCTACGGCGGTGGTGGCGGTGGCGAAGGTGGCTTCCGCAGCCCCTACGGCGGCGGTGGCCGTCGTGAAGGCGGCGGCGGCGGCGGTGGCTACGGCGGCGGTCGCGGCGGCTACTGAGCCCTTTGAACGGTGAGGCGCGCGCCGCTTCACCCCACAAAAAACCCCGGAATTCTCGGAATTCGCGGGGTTTTTTGTTGCGCGTTGCTAGGACTCAGCCCGGGGGCAGTTCGCTGCGACGCTTCTTGCGTCCGCGACCACTGAGCAGGCGGTCGAACAGCGGGTTGGGCAAGACCCGCAGCAACTTGGCGGCCACGCCCATTTGCCACGGGATCACGCGGTAGCTGGTCTGCGCCCGGATGGCGTCGAAGGCTTTGGTCGCAAAGGCCTCGGGCGACATCAGGAAGGGCATGGCGTAGCTGTTGTGTGCGGTCAAAGGTGTGGCCACGTAGCCGGGCACGATGGTGACGACCCGCACGCCGCTGCCGCGCAGTTCGCCGCGCAAGCTTTCGCAGTAGGCCACCACGCCCGCCTTGCTGGCGCAGTAGGCCCCATGGCCGGGCAGGCCGCGAATGGCTGCCACGCTGGCCACGCCCACCAGGGTGCCGCTGCCGCGTTGTTTCATGCCCGCGAGAAACGGGTGGAAGGCTGCCGCCGTGCCCACGTTGTTCAGGGCAAACGTGTGGGCCATCACGTCCAGGTCTTCTCTTTCGGCAGTGTCCATGCCGATGCTCTGACCGGCGCTGGCCACCACCACGTCGGGCAGACCCATCTCGCGCAGGCAACGTTCACCGGCCGCCACCGCGCTGTCGATCTGGGCCATGTCTGCCGCATACACCCGGCAGCGGTCTGGGTCCAGGCCTTGCGCGTCGGCCCAGGCTTGCATGGTGTCGGCACGGCGTGCCACCAGGGCCAGGCGGTAGCCGGACTGGGCGTAGCGCGCGGCCAGGGCCTGGCCGATGCCGCTGGAGGCGCCGGTGATGTAGAGCAAGGGGGCTGTGGCGCTCGTCATGGGCGCGCCTGGAGGGTGGCCACCACGCGGCCTTGCAGCAGGGCCACGCCGGTGTTGTCCTGGAAGTCCAGTGAGTTGGCCTGGATCTGGTCGCGGCCGCGCAGCAATAGCACCGGCTTGTCCGAAAGCACCCGGCGCGTGTCGGTCAGCACTTGGAGATGCTCGCCCTGAAAGGTCAGTCGCGGGCGATTGGCTCCGGCAGCCTCGCGCACCACCACGGCGTTGCCGCGCAGGACGAATTCGGTCTGGTCGGCGTTGCTGGTCACCCGTTGTGCGGTGGCGGTGGTGAGTGGGCTGCCCGGCTGCTGGCTGCGGATGCGGGCCTGGTCGATTTCGGTGTTGTTGGTGTCGGGGTAATGCCGGGCTTCCGTGCCCCGCACCTCCGACCGCAAGCTGCCATCGGGCGCGAAGCTGCGCACCGCAAACCCACGCATGAAGTAATCAGGCTCGTGTTGGGGTGGTCGCTCGGCCACGGGTAACACGGGTTCGGGCGTGGCGCGCAGGAGCCAATATGAACCCAAGGCCAGCAAGCCCATCAGCACCACCGGCAGGTAAATGCTCAAACGGTCCCAGCCGCGACGCAGCTGGCGTCCCCAGGGCACAGCAGTGGATGCGCTCATTGGGCGGCCTCGGCCAGCAGGCGGGCGTAGTGGCCGCTCGCGACCAGCAGCAGGTCACAGCATTCGCGCACCGCGCCCTGGCCGCCCGCGGCCTGGGTGATATGGTGTGCCACCGCCAACACCTCGGCCTGCGCGCCGGGGGGCACGCAAGCCAGCCCGCAGCGCCGCAACACCGGCAGGTCCGGCCAGTCGTCGCCCATGGCGGCGGCCTGGGTCCAGCCCAGCCCCAACTCGGCCAGCATGGCTTCGGCCGCCGGGCGTTTGTCTTCCGTGCCGAAGCGGGCGTGGCTCACGCCCAGGGCCTTCAGGCGCAAGCGCAAGGCCGGCGAGTCGCGCCCGGTGATCACGGCCGGTGTGATGCCGGCGCGCTGCAGCAGCTTGATGCCATGGCCGTCCAGCGTGTGGAAGCGTTTCATGGTTTCGCCGTGTTCGGTGAAATACAGACTCCCGTCGGTGAGCACGCCATCGACATCGAAAAACACGACTTTGACCGGCTGTGCGCGCAGCAGCAGTTCGGGAGAAAAGTTCAGCACGGGTCGCATTCAGATCACCTTGGCGCGCATCAGGTCGTGGCTGTTGAGTGCGCCACACAAGCGGCCCGCGTCATCCACCACCAGCACGCTGTTGATGCGGTGCTGCTCCATCAGTTCCGCCGCACTGGCGGCCAGGGCATCGTCGCGCACGGTGCGCGGGTTCGCGTGCATCACGTCGCGGGCCATGGCACTGCGCAGCTCCACGCCTTTTTCAATCAGCCGGCGCAGGTCGCCGTCGGTGAAGATGCCCACGGGCAGGCCTTGTCCATCCACCACCGCTCCCGCGCCCAGCCCTTTGGCGCTGATCTCGCGCATCAGGTCCATCAGCGTGGCGCTCAGGGGCACGCGCGGCACGGCGTCGCCGCTGCGCATCACATCGCGCACGTGGGTCAGCAGCTTGCGGCCCAGGGCGCCGCCCGGGTGGGAGCGGGCAAAGTCATTCGGACGAAAACCCCGTGCGTCCAGCAGCGCCATGGCCAGCGCATCGCCCAGGGCCAACTGGGCGGTGGTGCTGGCGGTGGGGGCCAGGTTGTGGGGGCAGGCCTCGCGGTCCACGCTGCTGTCGAGCACTGTGTCGGCGTGGCGGCCCAGGCTGGAGCCGGGCTTGCCGGTCATGGCCAGCAGGGGCACACCCATGCGTTTGATGAGGGGCAGCAGCACGGTGAGTTCTTCGCTTTCGCCGCTGTTGCTGATGGCCAGCACCACGTCGCCGGCGGTGACCATGCCGAGGTCGCCATGGCTGGCCTCGGCGGGGTGCACAAACATCGCCGGGGTTCCGGTCGAGGCCAGGGTGGCGGCGATCTTGCGGCCCACGTGCCCGCTTTTGCCCATGCCCATGATGACCACACGGCCGCTGCACGCCAGCACCGTGGACACGGCCTGTGCAAAGCCGTCGCCCAGGCGTTGACCGAGCGCGAGCACCGCCTGGGCCTCGATGTCCAGGGCCTCGCGGGCCATGGCCAGCGCGCGGTCGCGGTCGAATCGGATGGGGCTGTTTGTCATGCCCGGGATTATCGGCCAAGGGTCCGCAAATCGCTGATGGGCTGCCGTTAACATGCTTGGCATGACCTCGCTGGACCTGACCCTGCTCTACCTGCTCGCCGCTGTGGTGGGAGTGGTGGTGTGTCGTCAGTTCAAGCTGCCCCCCATCCTGGGTTACCTGGCGGTGGGCGTGCTGATCGGGCCGAACGCGTTGGCCCTGGCGCAGAACTCCAGCGGCATCCGCTACCTGGCCGAGTTCGGCGTGGTGTTCCTGATGTTTGTCATCGGGCTGGAGTTCAGCCTGCCCAAGTTGCGGGCGATGAAGCGGCACGTGTTTGGCTTGGGGCTGTCGCAGGTGGCGCTGACCATGTTGCTCACCTCGTTGGGTTCGCTTGCCTTGGCCTGGTTGTTGCCCAAGTGGTGGCAGATGGAATGGCGCACCGCACTGGCGCTGGGCGGCGTGATGGCCATGAGCAGCACCGCCATCGTGGTCAAGCTGGTGGC
>DASUIK010000400.1:0-6345 GCA_036279795.1 Burkholderiaceae bacterium
AGGGCCTTGAGCTTGCCCGAGCGGATGTTGGGCGCGGCGGTGGCCAGGTTGTCGAAGTTGAAATCCACCTGGCCCGAGAGCAGCGCCAACTGCGCAGGGTTGCCACCGTTGTAGGGGATGTGCAGGGCGAAGATGCCCGCCTGGTTCTTGAACATTTCGCCCGCCAGGTGGCCGGCACTGCCGTTGCCACCCGATCCGTAGTTGAGCTTGGCCGGGTTCGCCTTGGCGTACTTCACCAGGTCGGCCAGGGTGTGGATGTTCAGGCGCTGCGCGGTCTCGGCGTTGATGACCAACACGTTGGGCACGCGCAGCATCTGCGTGACCGGCGCAAAGTCCTTCGCCGGGTCGTAGGGCAGCTTGCTGAACAACCAGGGGTTGATGCCGTGTGAGGCGGTGGTGGCAATGCCCAGCGTGAGCCCGTCGGGTGCGGCCTTGGCCACCGCATCCACGCCGATGTTGCCGCCGGCACCGGGGCGGTTTTCGATGATCACCGTGCCCAGCGTGTCTTTCACGCGTTCTGCCAGGATGCGCGCCGTCACGTCGATGGGGCCACCGGCCGCGAACGGCACGATGATGCGTGTGGTGCGGGCTTGTGCCCGTGCCGCCAAGGGCAGCAAAGCAGTGGCGGTGATCAGCGAGCGGCGTTGCATGGTGTCTCCTGTTCAGGCGGTGGCCTTGTCGGCCGCGCTGGTGAATGAATCGGCAAAAAACTCGTCTTCGGGCAAGCCCGCTTGTGCGGTGTACTCGGCACGGGCCGAATCGACCACGATGGGTGCGCCGCAGGCATACACCTGGTGGCCTGAGAGGTCGGCAAAGTCCTGCAGCACGGCGCGGTGCACAAAGCCGGTTCGGCCGGTCCAGCCGTCTTCGGGCAATGCGTCCGAAACCACGGGCACATACGTCAGCCAGGGCAGGGCGGCGGCCTGCGCGGACAGCCAGTCGTGCTGGTAGAGGTCGGCCGGGCGGCGGCCACCCCAGTACACCGAGGTGGGGCGGGTGATGCCCTTGGCCACCATGTGTTCGATCAGCGCCTTGATGGGCGCAAAACCGGTGCCCGAGGCCAGCATGACGATGGGCTTGGTGCTGTCTTCGCGCAGGAAGAAGCTGCCGTAGGGACCTTCAATGCGCAGGATGTCTTTTTCCTTCATCGCACCGAAGACGTGGTCGGTGAACTTGCCGCCGGGCATGTGGCGCAGGTGCAGTTCCAGCCCTGGCTTGTCGGCCTGGGTGTGGGGCGCGTTGGCCATGGAGTAGCTGCGGCGGTCGCCGTCGCGCAGCAAAAACTCCACGTACTGGCCGGCGTGGTACTGGAACTGGTCGTTGGCGGGCAATTGCAGGCGCAGCACCATCACGTCGCTGGACAGTCGTTCGAGCGCACTCACGCGCACCGGCATCTTCTTGATGGGGAAGGCGCCGGCTTCGGTCACCTGGCGGGATTCGAGCACCACGTCGGTCTGGGGCACGCCGCAGCAGGTCAGCACATAACCTGCGGCTTCTTCCTCGGCGCTCAAGGCCTTGGCCTGGTGCGGGCCGTGGACAACGACACCTTCGAGCTTCTTGCACTTGCACGAACCACAGGCGCCGTCCTTGCAGCCATAGGGCAGGCCAATGCCCTGGCGGATGCCGGCGGCCAGCATGGACTCGCCAGCGTCGGCGGTGAAGGCGCGGCCGCTGGGCTGAACGGTGATGGTGAATGTCATACTCGGAATCAATGAATCGCAATGGAAAGCGGCGCCGACAGGCGCCGCCACGATGCGTGCGATTGTCTCAAATTTGACCGAATGGACGGCTTCGAATGAATTTGATCGGCGCCCGCCCGGCGCGTTTTCGGCGCCTGCGCGTGTTGGTGGTGGGCTGTGGTGACGTGGGCCAGCGTGCCGCGCGCGAATTGGGCGCGGCCCAAGGCCGGGTGCGGGTGTTGGCCCTGACCTCCTCGCCGGAACGCGTGGATGCCTTGCGAGCCCAAGGCATCACGCCTCTGCTGGGCAACCTCGACCAACCCGACAGCTTGCGTCGCCTGGCGGGCCTGGGCCAGCGTGTGCTGCACCTGGCGCCGCCGCCTTCACAAGACCTGGCCGACTGGCGCCAAGACCCCCGCACCCGTGGCCTGCTGCAGGTGCTGGCGCGCCGCGCGCTGCCCTGGGCGCTGGTGTATGGCTCCACCAGCGGGGTGTATGGCGACTGTGGCGGCGCCTGGGTCGCAGAAACGCGTGCGCCCACACCCCAAACACCCCGGGCCATGCGCCGCGTGGACGCCGAAGCCTCGGTGCGCGCCTGGGGCCGCGCTTTGGGCGTGCCGGTGAACGTGTTGCGCATCCCCGGCATCTACGCGCCCGACCGCAACGGTGGCACGCCGCATGCCCGCCTGCAACGCGGCACGCCGGTGCTGCGCCCCGAGGACGACGTGTTCACCAACCACATCCACGCTGACGACCTCGCCCGCGCCTGTGTGCGAGCCCTCATGGCGCCCAAGGCCCAGCGTGTGGTCAACGTGAGCGACGACACCGAGCTGAAGATGGGCGACTACTTCGACCTGGCCGCCGACCTGTATGGCCTGCCGCGTCCGCCCCGTGTGTCGCGCGCGAGCGCCCAGCAGCAGTTGCCCCTGAGCCTGCTGAGCTTCATGGGCGAGTCGCGCCGCTTGAGCAACCAGCGCATGAAGCGCGAACTGCGGCTGGTGCTGCGCTACCCCACGGTGGCGCAGGGGTTGGCTGCTTCACGATGAAGGAATGAGCATGTTTCCCACGCTGGACCTGAGAGCCGCCGCCACCGACCACGCGCGTGGCCTCATTCATGGCCAGGGCGCGCGTGCCCAGGTCGAGCACAGCGTGTCCACCTACGCCCGCATGTTCGCGGGCTGTGGCATTTCGTGGACCCAGGCGTGCAAGCGGGCGCAGGCTTATGCCGATGTCATCGCGGCGCTGAGCCCGTGTTGGATGGCTGAAATCCAGGGCATTGCCGAAGGCAGTGGCCAGCCGCTTGAAGCCATCCTGGCGCTGAACTGCCGCACCGAAATCTTGCCGCCGGATCTATACGCCGCGCCTCCCGATCCGGCCCTGGTGCGGGCTGCGCTGGCCGCCAACACCGCCCTCGGCCTGTCCGATTGGGGCTCTGGCGCGCCAGCCGAGGCCTTGGCCGCAGCGGCCACCCGAGCCCACGAGGAAGGCGAATGCACCACTCTGTGTGTGGCGCCGCCAGCCAGTGCCGATGGCCGCACCTGGCTGGCGCAGAACTGGGACTGGCTGGGCCGCCAGCGCGCCGCGCTGGTGTTGCTCAAAACGCCGGGCCCTGAGGGCCACACCATCACTACCCTCACCGAGGCCGGCATGCTGGCCAAGATCGGCTTGCACGAGGCCGGGTTCGGATTGGGCTTGAACATCCTGCGTTCGGTGGACGATGGCGCGCGACCCGGTGTGCCGGTGCATGTGTTGTTGCGGCACTTGCTTGACTGCAATAGCCTGGCCCAGGCCAGAACCGAACTGGATCGCGCGGCGCGCTTGGGTTTTGGTGCCGGCTCCAACATCGCCTGTGTGGACGCCAGTGGCGACGTCGCCTGTTTTGAAATCGCACCGGCAGGCTGGGCCGAATGGCCTGCCGTGCACGGGCGCGTGAGCCACAGCAACCACTACCTGAGCCCGGCGCTGCAGCCCGTGCAGGCGCCCATAGCGGCGGCGTTGTCCACCCAGTCGCGGCTGGAAACGGCTTGCCAACATGGGGAAGCCGCCCAAGTGGACCGTGCCGGACTGGCGGCCTTTCTGCGCGACACCAGCGGAGGCTACCTCGCGGTGTGCCGCCACCCCGATCCGGCCTTGCCTCCCGAGGCGTGTGTGGAAAGCGTGGCGGGCGTGATGATCGACGCCACCGCGCGCCAGATGTGGGTGGCGCCTGGGGTGCCCGACCAGGTTGAATTTCAGCTCGTCTGAAGGGTGCTTCGTGCGGTGAGCTGGGCGCTTTCGTCCTGGTAGCGGTCGCGGATCAACAGCAGTTGCTCCTTGTGGTCCAGCGCCGCTCGCACACAGTCGGGGTCGAGCTTGCCGGCGTCGGCCATGTGCGCAAGTTCGTCGAGTGCCTGCGAGTGCGTCCAGACCTGCTTGTAGGGTCGTGCGGCGGTCAAGGCATCAAAAATGTCGGCCACCGCGACGATGCGCGCCTCGATCGGGATCTCGTCGCCTTTGAGCCCGCGCGGGTAGCCCGAGCCGTCCAGGTACTCGTGGTGGCAGTGCACGATGTTGCGAAGAATGGTGGAGTCGGGCAGCCGCTGATGTCCCGCCGGACCAACGATGCGGTCGATGATCTGCATGCCTTTGTCCACATGCGACTCCATGACGGCGCGCTCTCGCGGGTCGAGCTTGCTGCGCTTGAGCAGCACGTTGTCCGGGATGCCGATTTTTCCGATGTCGTGCAATGCCGAGAACAGGTACACGCTCTCGACGAACTCGTCGTTGAGTCCCCATTTCGAGGCCACGGCCTGCGCGATTACCCGGGAGTAGCGGGCCATGCGTTCCAGGTGGGAGCCGGTTTCAAAGTCACGGATTTCGGTGAGTTCGCGCGCCACGCGGGTGACGTCCAGCACGGAGCGCACAGCGGACATCTCGCGGGCGATCGCCATGCTGATCAGGTTGGTGTAGAGCACGAGATCGCGTTGAAGCTCTGCGGTGAAGGCGCCGGCCTGCATTGAGTCGAAGAAAACGAATCCGGTCAAGTTTCCGCCGTCGTAGATGGGCACGGTGAACGAGGAGCGAAAACCTTGTTCCTTCAGCCAGGCGCTGTGGGCGGTGTTGGATTTGATGGCCTCTTCGATGTTGTCCAGCACCCGGAATTCGCCGCTGGCTGCCAGCGCGCTCAGTGACAGGCTTTCCGAAAGCCGGTACTCGTAAGCCGAGAGTGCCTCGCCCGTGCGGGTGCTGTTGATGAACGTCTTGAGGGTGTCTTCTTGCTCGTCGTACAGCGCGCAGGCGATGCGGTCCACCGCCGGAGCCGTGTCGAGCAAGCGGTCGTGCAGCACCTGCAGCCTTTGTGTGAGGGTGCTGGCCTCAGGGTTCAAGGCCATCATCAGAAACAGTGGGTTCTCAGGCATGCTTTGTTTCGATACTCAGATGGGTGATTGTGACCACAATCGTCCATCGCGGCATGGGTGGGCTGTTGGCCGCTCAGCGCGTTTTTCTAGAGCCCAAACAGGCGCGCGGGATCGAGCCGAACCCTCACCTCATCCGAGGAAACGGCGTCCTTGATGGCGAAGTTGGCGTGTGCGGTGTCTCGCACACTGGGTGTGGACAGCGGGATGCCATCCTTGCCCACGATGGCCATGACCATGGGCGCTTTGAGGTCCGATGTGCTGCGTGTGACCACCGCGATTTCGCCGCTGTTGAGCATCACATAGCTGCCTGGCAGGTACATGCCCAGTTGCTTGACCAGCATCTGGCCCAAAGGGTTGGCCTGGCGCTGCATGTCCAGGTACTGCGCCCGCACGGCGGCCCGCACCGATTGCCCGCGTCGCGTCTTGCGTGGGCTGATGCGAGCCACAAAACGGTCGGCCAGTTGCAGCAGTTGTTGTGCGGTGTCGTTCACCCGTTGCCCCGTGGGGTAGCCACCGCCTTCGCTGCTTTCGTGGTGGTCTCTCACCAAGTCCAGCCAACGCGTGTCGGTGACGCCCAGTTGCTCCAGGATCTCTCTGCCCACATGCGGGTGGTGGCTGATGGTGTCGAGCTGTCCTTGGGTAGGGCCGTCTTTTTGCAGCGCCAACTGGTCCTGCAGCCGTGCCATGCCGATGTTCATCGTGAGCGCGGCGTTGAACAGCGAGCTTTCCTGATCCGCCGACAACCCGGCGGTGGGACCGATCACATGGCACACGGCTGCGGCTGCCAGGGCGTTGCTGGCGCAGTAACCCACCTGGGTGTCGTACAGCATCTGAACCAGCACAAACAGACTCTCGTCCGGGTGGCGGTCCATCAGTGCCATGGCCTGTTGGCGCAGGGCTTCAAAGCGGAGCAGGAAGTCGCGCACGCCCACGTGCTGGTGCAGCAGCACCGCCAGCCGGGCATGCAGGTCCAGCCAGTGCTCCCCTAGGCTGTGTGGCGTGGCTTCTGACAGACCTGGTGGTTGGCTGGTGGCCACCCGTGGCATCTGATCTGCCAAGACTTGGCCGGCCAGCAACCAGTCCCTTCGGTCCGACTCGCGGATCGCGGGCTGGTGGCGGCTGAGCACCTGTTGGCGCTCCAGGGTGGCCAGCGCCTCGCCCTTTCGCAGCAGCAACATCCCCTTGGCGTTCCAGATGTCAACAGGGACGGGGCGGTTGACCTCCATGGCCGCGAGCGACACGGCCAAGAGGCCGTTGGCCACGGGCGT
>DASUIK010000401.1:0-3575 GCA_036279795.1 Burkholderiaceae bacterium
CGGCAGTGCCAAAAGCGAAGGCCTGGGCATTGCCTTGCTGGAGCGCATCGACAACGACGACCCGACCGCCCTGGTGGGCCTGCCGCTGATCCGCACCTGCCGCCTGCTGCGCGCCGCCGGGGTGAAGTTGCTGTGAAAGGCGCCCTTTACCTCGTTCCCACGCCGCTGGATTTTGGCGTGGAGCCCGCGCCGCTGAGCCTGGCCCTCCCCACCCACACGCTGGAGCGCGCGTCGCGACTGACCCACTGGGTGACGGAGAACGCGAAGAGCACGCGCGCCTTCCTTAAACGCGTGGGCGAACTGCACCCACTGGCAGCCCCGCTGCAAGCCCAGCAAATCGTGGAGCTGCCGCGCGAGGTGCACAAAAAGGGCGACCATGGCCCCGGCGGCTTCGACGCCAAGCCCTTGTTGGCACCCGCACTGCAAGGCCACGACGTGGGTCTGGTGAGCGAAGCCGGCATGCCCGCCATTGCGGACCCCGGCGCGTCGGTGGTGCGCGCGGCGCACGCGCTGGGCCTGAGCGTGGTGCCGCTGGTGGGGCCCATCTCCTTGATGCTGGCGCTGGCGGCCAGCGGCTTGAGTGGTCAGCACTTCGCTTTTGTGGGCTACCTGCCGCAGGACGCCGCCGATCGCACCGCGCGCATCCGCGAGCTGGAGGCCTTGTCTTTGAAAACCGGTCAGACGCAGATCTGCATCGAAACCCCCTACCGGAACGAAGCCTTGCTCAAAGCCTTGCTGCAAGGCCTGCACCCACACACGCGGCTGGCCGTGATGGCCAACGCGAGCCTGCCCTCGGCAGCGGTGCACAGCGCGTTGGTGAGCCAATGGAAAAAAGCACCATTCACGCTGCCTTTGTCGGCACCGGCCGTGTTCTTGTTCGGGCGCTGAGCTTCAGCTGACCACACGCGCCCACTGCGCCAGGTCGTCCGGCTTGAGCTGCCCCAGCTTGCGTTCGGCCACGCCACCACGCGCATTGAAGGCCACCGAAAACGGCAAGCCGCCGCTGGCGTTGCCCAGGGCCTTGCTGAGTTCGGTGCCCTGCAAACCGCCCATGGCCACGGGAAAGGCCAGCGGCAGGTTCTGCGTGAAGCGGCGCACCGCGCTGGGCTGGTCAATGGCCACACCCACCACCTGCCAACCGCGCGCCTGTTGCTCGCGGTAGAAGGCATTGAGCAGCGGCAGCTCCTCCACGCAGGGCGGGCACCAGGTGGCCCAGAAGTTCACCAGCAAGGGCTTGCCCCGCCAGGAGGCCACCGCCAATGGGGTGCCATCGGGGGTTTCGAATTGCTGCGACCACCACAGCTCAGCCGCACCGTCCGCTGGCGCGTGCGGCTGAAATTTCCACCACGCCCAGCCAGCACCCAGTGCACCGGCCACGGCGGCCACGCCGCCGGTCAGAAGAGATCGTTTGTTCATACCTGAAGGAATGCGCATCGGCACAAAAGTTCAACCACCCGTCTCGGCCACCAGCAAGGCGCGCACAGCCGCGGCATCGCCGCGCGGTTTGCGCCCCTGGTCGTCCAGGTGCAGCGCGCCGCGCTGGTCATCGGCATCGTTGATCAGCAGGTGCACTCCAATGAATTCGCCCAGCGCATCGCAGCGGCTGTTGAAACTCAGGGCCTCCACGGGTTTGCCGTTGAAACCGGTCACGGTGCGGGGCTCGTAGTCCACCCGCTTATCGATCAAGGCCAATTCAGCCGATTTGGGGTCGTCACAGAACAGCTGCAGATAGATGTCGCTCAGGCGCGTGCCGGTGCCGTGCCACACCGCGCCGCCCAGGTGGGGACGGAACTCGACCAGGCGCTCCATCCACACCAGCGCCAGTTCGCGTAGCGCGCGCAGTTCTGCGGGTTGTGTGTCGGCACAGAACAGGTCGAGGTATTCGCGCACCGCCGCTTCAAGCAGCTTGTTGTCAGGCAATTCTGTTCGCTGCGGCAAGCCCAGCTGTTTGGCCGCGCGCTTCTTGGCCGGACCGTATTCCAGGCCTTCCTCAACCACCAACCGGGCGGCGGTAGCAGCAATCTCTTGCTTCACGGTGTGCAGTGCGCTGTCCATGGCGTGATTGTGCATGGCCACATGCTCGGTGGCACAAAGCCATTCACAGCGATGTGTTCGCTGCGCCGATAATCGGCGCCCATGCACATCCACATCCTTGGCATCTGCGGCACCTTCATGGGCGGCGTGGCTGCTCTGGCCCGCGAAGCGGGCCACACCGTGACCGGCTGCGACGCCGGTGTCTACCCGCCCATGAGCGACCAACTGCGCGCGCTGGGCATTGATTTGATCGAAGGGTTTGGCGCCGAGCAGATGGCGCTCAAGCCCGACATGTTTGTCGTTGGCAACGTGGTCAGCCGGGCACGCCTGCCCGACGGCACGCCGAAATTCCCGTTGATGGAAGCCATCCTCGACGCCGGCGCACCCTACACCAGCGGCCCGCAGTGGATGCGCGAACACATCCTGCAAGGTCGGCACGTACTGGCGGTGGCGGGCACACACGGCAAGACCACCACCACGTCGATGTTGACCTGGATCTTGGAATACGCAGGCTTGAAGCCAGGCTTCCTGGTCGGCGGCGTGCCTTTGAATTTCGGCGTGTCTGCGCGCCTGGGTGGTGGGGCGGCTGTGCGTTCTGCGCAGGTAAAGGAGGAGCCCGCGCAGCGGGCGGGGGTCACGGAGCAGAGCGTGCAGCCGCCCCGCCCTCCCCTCTTCGTGATCGAGGCAGACGAATACGACACCGCCTTCTTCGACAAGCGCAGCAAGTTTGTGCACTACCGCCCGCGCACCGCTGTGCTCAACAACCTCGAATTCGACCACGCCGACATCTTCGACAGCCTGGCCGACATCGAGCGCCAGTTCCACCACTTGGTTCGCACCGTGCCCTCGCAAGGCCGGGTGGTGTGGAACGGGCTGGAAGAAAGCCTGGCGCGTGTGCTGCACCAGGGCTGCTGGAGCGAACAGCGCAGCTTTGGCGCTGCAGTGAGCGACTTTTCAGCCGAAGGCGAGCCGCATGACTTTGCCGTGCTGCAAGCGGGACGCGAGGTGGCGCGGGTACGCTGGGCCCTGAGCGGCGTGCACAACCAGCTCAACGCACTGGCCGCCATCGCTGCGGCCGAACACGTGGGCGTGTCCCCCGCGCTGGCCGCAGAGGCCTTGGGGCACTTCCAGAACGTCAAACGCCGGATGGAAGTGCGTGGCACGGTGGCCGGCGTCACCGTCTACGACGACTTTGCCCACCACCCGACGGCCATACGCACCACCGTGGACGGCCTGCGCCGCCAGGTGGGGACGGCACGCATCCTGGCCATTTTTGAGCCGCGCAGCAACACCATGAAGCTGGGCACCATGAAAAGCCAACTGCCCTGGAGCCTGGAACAAGCCGACCTGGCGTTTTGCCACAGCGGCGGCCTGGGCTGGGACGCGGCAGACGCGCTGGCCCCCATGGGCAAACGCGCCCAGATTGCGGGTGACATCACCACGCTGGTCGATCAGGTAATGGCTGCGGTGCAGCCCGGCGACCAGTTGCTGTGTATGAGCAACGGCGGCTTTGGCGGTGTGCACCAGCGTTTGGTGGACGC